>NZ_JBEAIG010000057.1:0-80214 GCF_040064575.1 Klebsiella sp. CN_Kp106
CGTCTGCGGGTCGGTAGCCCGGGTAAGGCGTTTACGCCGCGACCCGGGGAGTGTGCCGGGGTTGATGTATCAGCTCTGCCTCTTCCCGGCTCGCGCTGCGCTTAGCCGGGCTACGTGTTCACCGTCGTCTGCGGGTCGGTAGCCCGGGTAAGGCGTTTACGCCGCGACCCGGGGAGTGTGCCGGGGTTGATGTATCAGCTCTGCCTCTTCCCGGCTCGCGCTGCGCTTAGCCGGGCTACGTGTTCACCGTCGTCTGCGGGCCGGTAGCCCGGACAGGTGCGTCAGCACCGCCTCCGGGATTTCCTGTGCTATGATTCAAAAAGGACAAAAATCACAACAGAATGAATCAGATGAGTAAACTCGACACCTTTATTCAACAGTCCGTCGCCGCGATGCCCATTAGCGGGACCTCGCTTATTGCTTCTTTATACGGCGACGCCTTGCTCCAGCGCGGCGGAGAGGTCTGGCTCGGCAGCGTGGCGGCGCTGCTGGAAGGGCTCGGATTCGGCGAACGATTCGTGCGTACCGCGCTGTTCCGCCTGAATAAAGAAGAGTGGCTCGATGTGGTGCGCATTGGCCGCCGCAGCTTCTACCGCCTCAGCGACAAAGGCCTGCGCCTGACCCGCCGGGCGGAGCATAAAATCTATCGCGCCAGCGCTCCGGAGTGGGACGGTACCTGGCTACTGCTGCTGTCGGAAGGGCTGGAGAAGAGCACTCTGGCGGAAGTCAAAAAACAGCTGCTGTGGCAGGGATTTGGCGCGCTGGCGCCGAGCCTGCTGGCTTCGCCATCGCAGAAGCTGGCGGACGTGCAATCTCTGCTGCACGAAGCGGGCGTAGCGGAAAACGTTATCTGTTTCGAAGCGCATTCCCCGCTGGCGCTCTCCCGGGCGGCGCTGCGCGCTCGCGTTGAAGAGTGCTGGCATCTTACCGACCAGAACGCGATGTATGAAACGTTTATCGCCCTGTTTCGACCGCTGCTGCCGCTGCTTCGCGACTGTGAGCCCGCGGAGCTGACGCCTGAACGCTGCTTTCAAATTCAGCTCCTGCTGATTCACTTCTATCGCCGGGTGGTGCTGAAAGATCCGCTGCTGCCCGAAGAACTGCTCCCCGCGCACTGGGCCGGACAAACCGCGCGCCAGCTGTGCATCAATATTTATCAACGCGTTGCGCCCGGCGCGCTGGCGTTTGTCGGCGAGAAGGGCGAAAGCTCGGTGGGGGAACTTCCCGCGCCGGGGCCGCTCTATTTCCAGCGCTTCGGCGGGCTGTCGGGTGTATAAGGAGGCACTATGCCCATTTATCAGATTGACGGTATGACGCCGGTTGTACCGGACGAAAGCTATGTTCATCCCACCGCCGTGCTGATTGGCGACGTGATCCTCGGCAAAGGGGTCTACGTCGGGCCTAACGCCAGCCTGCGCGGCGATTTTGGCCGTATCGTGGTGAAAGATGGCGCTAACATCCAGGATAACTGCGTGATGCACGGCTTTCCCGGCCAGGATACGGTGGTGGAAGAAGAGGGGCATATCGGCCACGGCGCGATTCTGCACGGCTGCACCATCGGCCGCAACGCGCTGGTGGGGATGAGCGCGGTGATTATTGACGGGGCCAGGATTGGGGAAAACAGCATCGTCGGCGCTTCGGCCTTTGTGAAAGCCAACGCCGAAATGCCCGCCAACCATCTGATTGTCGGCAGTCCGGCAAAAGCCATTCGTACATTAAGCGAACAGGAGCTGGCCTGGAAGAAGCAGGGGACGCGGGAGTATCAGGTGCTGGTGGAGCGCTGCAAACAGACGCTGCATCAGGTGGAACCGCTCAAAGAAGCAGAGCCGGACAGAAAGCGGCTGATCTTTGACGAGAATTTGCGGCCGAAATCATCATCCTGAGGGGAAAATCATGGCAGAGAAATTATCCGCTCAGTGCCACTGCGGCGCGGTGGCGTTTACCGTTGAGCTCAGCGATGGCTTCAACACCGTTCGCCGCTGTAACTGTTCATATTGCCGGATGCGTGGGGCGGTTGCGGTCTCCGCGCCGCTTTCAGGAATAGAGGTGGTGCGCGGACGGGATAAGCTCACGGAGTATCGTTTTAATACCGGTCAAGCCGTGCACTTTTTCTGCTCGGTATGCGGGATCTACACCTTTCATCAGCGGCGTTCAAACCCGCAGCAGTACGGCGTGAATGTGGCCTGCATTGACGGCGTGTCGCCCTTCGATTTTCCCTGCGTGGAGGTCAACGACGGCGTGAATCATCCGAAAGATGGCGGCGGTGGCGTAGTGGGGTATTTGCGCTACGAGAAAAAATGAAACTCTCCTCCCGCCGGGAAGCGGGAGGAGTCAACTCTTATGCGGCTACAACGCTGTCGATAGCGGCTTTTGCATCAGACTGCGCTTTCGCTGCGACTTCCGGGCCGTAGGCGATGCCTTCAGCAAACACGAAGTTCACATCGGTAATGCCGATAAAGCCGAGGAAGGTGGAGAGGTAAGGGGTCACCAGATCGGTCGGGGTATCTTTATGGATACCGCCGCGGCTGGTGACGACAACCGCACGTTTACCTTTCACCAGACCTTCCGGCCCTTTCTCGGTGTAGCGGAAGGTCACGCCAGCGCGCGCCACCAGGTCGAAGTAGTTTTTCAACTGGGTCGGGATGTTGAAGTTGTACATCGGCGCCGCGATAACAATCACATCGTTCGCCTGCAGTTCAGCGATCAGTTCGTCAGAAAGCGCCAGCGCTTCCTGCTGACGCGGCGTCAGCGGCGCGTCGCTCGGACGCAGAGCGCCAACCAGCTCGCCGTCCAGTACCGGAATTGGGTTTGCAGCCAGGTCGCGCACGGTGATAACGTCTTCCGCGTGCTTTTCACGCCATTGTTCAACAAAATAGTCGGACAGCTGACCAGATTGCGAGTACCCTGCCAGAATACTGGATTTCAGAACTAATACTTTGCTCATGGGTGTTTCCTTTTTTAATGTGATTGACGGGCCGATGCCCTGGTGCTTGTTGACACTCTATTCACAATCATGCCACAGAGAAAGCGCAATAAATCGAACTCTGTATTCAGTTTTTTTGAACAAGGCACGAAATGCGCGGATGTGGTACTCTAACGCAATACTTCAAAAGAGATTTTTCCCGGCAGTGCGCTGCCCGATAACGCTATGACAGAACAACAAAAAATGACCTTCTCATCGCTCTTTGAACGGCTTGATGGCCTGATGCTGCGCGATAAGTCGCGCTTCGCCCGTCGCCTGCACGGCGTGAAGAAGGTTAAAAATCCTGATGCCCAACAGGCCATTCTTCAGGAGATGGCGCAAGAAATTGAACAGGCGGCAGGGAGAGTCCTGCTGCGCGAAGCCGCGCGGCCGGCGATCGCTTATCCGGAAAACCTGCCGGTTAGCCAGAAAAAACAGGAGATTCTCGAAGCCGTTCGCGATCACCAGGTGGTGATTGTGGCGGGGGAAACCGGGTCGGGGAAAACCACCCAGCTGCCAAAAATTTGTATGGAGCTGGGGCGCGGCGTTAAAGGCTTAATTGGCCATACGCAGCCGCGTCGCCTGGCCGCGCGTACCGTCGCCAACCGTATCGCCGAAGAGCTGCAAACGGAGCCCGGCGGCTGCATCGGCTATAAAGTTCGCTTTAGCGACCACGTCAGCGATAACACCATGGTTAAGCTGATGACCGACGGTATTCTGCTGGCGGAAATCCAGCAGGACCGACTGCTGATGCAGTATGACACCATCATTATCGATGAAGCGCACGAACGCAGTCTCAATATCGACTTCCTGCTCGGTTATTTGCGGGAACTGCTGCCCCGTCGCCCGGATCTGAAAATTATTATCACCTCGGCGACCATCGATCCGGAACGCTTCTCGCGCCACTTTAACAACGCCCCGATTATCGAAGTGTCCGGGCGCACTTACCCGGTAGAAGTGCGCTATCGACCCATCGTTGAAGACGCCGACGACACCGAGCGCGATCAACTGCAGGCGATTTTCGACGCCGTTGATGAGCTCGGGCGTGAAAGCCCCGGCGATATCCTCATTTTTATGAGCGGCGAGCGCGAAATTCGCGATACCGCCGATGCGCTCAATAAGCTGAATCTGCGCCATACCGAAGTGCTGCCGCTGTATGCGCGACTGTCCAACAGCGAACAGAATCGCGTGTTCCAGGCCCACAGCGGGCGGCGGATAGTGCTGGCCACCAACGTCGCGGAAACCTCGCTGACCGTGCCGGGCATCAAGTACGTTATCGATCCAGGCACCGCGCGTATCAGCCGCTACAGCTTCCGGACCAAAGTACAGCGCCTGCCGATTGAGCCGGTTTCCCAGGCGTCGGCTAACCAGCGTAAGGGCCGCTGCGGCCGCGTCTCCGAAGGGATCTGTATTCGTCTTTATTCTGAAGACGACTTCCTGTCGCGTCCGGAGTTTACCGACCCGGAGATTCTGCGCACCAACCTGGCGTCGGTTATTCTGCAAATGACCGCGCTCGGGCTCGGCGATATTGCCGCGTTCCCGTTCGTTGAAGCGCCGGACAAACGCAATATTCAGGACGGCGTGCGCCTGCTGGAAGAGCTGGGAGCGATTACCACTGATGAACAGCAGACCGCCTATAAGCTGACGCCGATGGGCCGCCAGCTGAGCCAGCTACCGGTGGACCCGCGTCTGGCGCGCATGGTGCTGGAAGCGCAAAAACACGGCTGCGTGCGCGAGGCGATGATTATCACCTCGGCGCTCTCTATTCAGGATCCGCGCGAGCGGCCAATGGACAAGCAGCAGGCGTCCGACGAGAAACACCGCCGCTTCCACGACAAAGAGTCCGACTTCCTGGCGTTCGTCAACCTGTGGAACTACCTGGGCGAGCAGCAAAAAGCGCTCTCCTCGAACCAGTTCCGCCGCCAGTGCCGGGTCGATTTTCTCAACTACCTGCGCGTGCGCGAGTGGCAGGATATCTACACCCAGCTGCGTCAGGTGGTCAAAGAGCTCGGCCTGCCGGTCAATAGCGAGCCGGCGGAGTATCGCGAAATTCACACCGCGCTGCTGACCGGTCTGCTGTCGCACATCGGTATGAAAGACGCCGACAAGCAGGAGTTTACCGGCGCGCGCAACGCCCGCTTCTCCATCTTCCCCGGATCGGGGCTGTTTAAAAAGCCGCCGAAATGGACGATGGTCGCCGAACTGGTGGAAACCAGCCGTCTGTGGGGGCGCATCGCCGCGCGCATTGAGCCGGAGTGGGTCGAGCCGGTGGCGCAGCATCTGATCAAACGCTCGTACAGCGAACCCCACTGGGAGCGCGGGCAGGGCACGGTGATGGCGACGGAGAAGGTGACCGTTTACGGCCTGCCGATTGTCGCTGCCCGCAAGGTCAACTACAGCCAGATTGACCCGGCGCTGTGCCGCGAGCTGTTTATCCGCCACGCGCTGGTGGAGGGCGACTGGCAGACTCGCCACGCTTTCTTCCGCGAAAACCTGAAGCTGCGCAACGAAATTGAAGAGCTGGAGCATAAATCGCGCCGTCGCGACATTCTCGTCGATGACGAAACGCTGTTTGAGTTCTACGACCAGCGCATCAGCCATGACGTCATCTCCGCGCGCCACTTTGATAAATGGTGGAAGCAGGCCAGCCGCGAGACGCCGGATCTGCTCAACTTTGAAAAGAGCATGCTGATTAAGGAAGGCGCGGAGCAGGTCAGCAAGCTCGACTATCCGAACTTCTGGCATCAGGGCAACCTCAAGCTGCGTCTGACCTATCAGTTCGAGCCGGGCGCCGACGCCGACGGCGTGACGGTGCATATTCCGCTGCCGCTGCTCAACCAGGTGGAAGAGGCCGGGTTTGAGTGGCAGATCCCGGGGCTGCGCCGGGAGCTGGTTATCGCCCTGATTAAATCGCTGCCGAAGCCGGTGCGCCGCAATTTTGTCCCGGCGCCAAACTACGCGGAAGCGTTTCTCGGTCGCGCGACGCCGCTGGAGCTGCCGCTGCTGGATTCACTGGAGCGCGAGCTGCGGCGGATGACCGGCGTGACTATCGACCGCGAGGCCTGGCAATGGGATCAGGTGCCCGATCACCTGAAAATCACTTTCCGGGTGGTGGACGAGAAAAACAAGAAGCTGCAGGAAGGGCGTTCGCTGCAGGATCTGAAAGATGCGCTGAAAGGTAAGGTGCAGGAGACGCTGTCCGCGGTCGCCGATGACGGTATCGAGCAGAGCGGGCTGCATATCTGGAGCTTTGGCCGGCTTCCGGAGAGCTACGAGCAGAAGCGCGGTAACTACAAAGTTAAGGCCTGGCCGGCGCTGGTGGACGAACGCGACAGCGTGGCCATCAAGCTGTTTGATAATCCGCTGGAGCAGCAGCAGGAGATGTGGCGCGGCCTGCGCCGCCTGCTGCTGCTGAATATCCCGTCGCCGATAAAGTATCTGCACGAAAAGCTGCCGAATAAAGCCAAGCTGGGGCTCTATTTCAACCCCTACGGTAAAGTGCTGGATCTGATCGATGACTGCATCGCCTGCGGCGTGGATAAGCTGATTGACGAAGCGGGCGGCCCGGTATGGAGCGAAGAGGGCTTTACCGCGCTGCATGAAAAGGTGCGCGCCGAGCTGAACGAGACGGTTGTGGACATTGCCAAACAGGTCGAACAGATCCTGACCGCGGTCTTTAACGTCAACAAACGCCTGAAAGGGCGCGTGGATATGACCATGGCGCTGGGGCTGTCGGATATCAAATCGCAGATGAGCGGGTTGGTGTATCGCGGTTTCGTCACCGGTAACGGCTTCCGCCGCCTTGGAGACACGCTGCGCTATCTGCAGGCGATTGAAAAACGGCTGGAGAAAATGGCCATCGATCCGCACCGCGACCGCGCGCAGATGCTTAAAGTGGAGAGCATCCAGCAGGCGTGGCAGCAGTGGCTGAATAAGCTGCCGCCTCAGCGCCGTCAGGATGACGACGTGCAGGAGATCCGCTGGATGATTGAAGAGCTGCGCGTCAGCCTATTCGCCCAGCAGCTCGGCACGCCGTATCCGATTTCCGACAAGCGGGTACTGCAGGCAATGGAGCAGATTACGGCCTAGGCCGAAGCTTTCCCCGGTGGCGCAGGCTGCCGGGGAGGGCGGATAGCGTCAGGCGTTCACCCACGCGAGGGTGAACCCATCCCAGCCTTTGCTGCCCACGGTTTGCAGGGCCGTGACCGTCAGTCGCGGGTCGCTGCCCATCATGTCGATAAACGCTCTGACGCCCTGCACCCGCTCATCCGCGCTCTCCGGATTCGTCACTTCGCCATCGCGCACCACGTTATCGCCCACAATCACTGTCCCCGGACGGGAATAGCGTAACGCCCAGCGCAGATAGTGGGGATTATTGGGCTTATCCGCATCGATAAAAATGAGATCGAACGGCGGGCGCTCTCCCAGCGTTTCGAGGCTGGTCAGCGCCGGACCTTCCAGCACCGCAACGCGATCGTCCACGCCCGCCAGGCGCAGGTTCTCGCGGGCGACGGCGGCATGGTGCGCGTCGGCCTCCAGGGTAAGTAATTCGCCATCGGCGGGCAATTCTCTGGCCATCCAGATGGTGCTGTAGCCGCCGAGCGTGCCAATCTCGAGGATGCGTCTGGCGCCCGTCATGCGCACCAGCAGGGCCAGAAACTGCCCCTGATTAGCGGCAACGTCGATAGCCGGAAGCCCGGCGCGCTGGTTATTCTCCAGAACCTGGCTGAGTAGCGGATCGGTGGGGATTAACGCTGTCACGAGATAATTATCTACTGCCGACCACTGTTGTTGCATGTCAGGTTTCCCGTATTACATCCCTGATGAATCAGACCAGCCGCCTCCCAGCGACCGGTACAAATCAACTTGCGCCAGCAGCAGGTTGTTTTTCACCTGTACCACGCTGAGCTGGGTGGAAAACAGCGTGCGCTGGGCGTCCAGCACGTCCAGATAGGAGGAGTAGCCGTTGCGATAGCGGTTTTGCGCGATGCGCAGCGTCTCCTGGGCCACCTTCTCCTGCGCCTGCAGCTCCGCCAGCTGCTCGCCGTAGCGGCCGATGGCATCGAGACTGTCATTCACCTCTTTAAACGCGCCGCGTACCGTTTTCTCATAGCTAAACAGCGCCTGATTGCGCTGGGCCATCGAAACGTCCACCTGGGCATTCAGCGCCTGGCGGTTGAGCAGCGGCGCCAGAATGCTGCCGCCGAGGCTCCATAAGCGTAGCGGATTATCCAGCAGGTCGGGCAGGGTGCGATCCTGCAGGCTGCCGGTGGCGGTAAGGTTAATGGACGGCAGCAGCTGCGCCTGCGATGACGCCAGGGTGGCGTCGGCGGCCACCAGCTGACGCTGGGCCTGAACGATATCCGGTCGGCGGTTGAGCAGGGTTGACGGCAGCTGGGAAGGTAGCGATAGCGGCGACAGCTGCGCGAACGCGTTGCGCTTAACGGCGTCCGGATTGGCGCCGAGCAGAAGGCTGAGCGCATTTTCCTGCTGGGCGATTTGGTGGCGCAGCGGCGGAATTTGCGCGCGCGTGGAGCGCAGTTCGGAGTCCGCCTGCATCAGCTCCAGGCGTGAGGTATAGCCCGTCTCAAACTGGCGCTTCGCCAGGTTGAAGGCATCTTCGCGCGATTTTAACGTTTGCTGCGTCACCCGCAGCTGTTCATCCAGCGAGAGCAGGGTGATATAGCCGGCCGCTACCGAAGAGGCGACGGTCAGATTCGCCGCTGCGGCAGCCGCCTTTTGCGCCTCCAGGCTGGCTTGCGCCGCGCTGGCGGCGCTGCGGTTTACTCCCCAGAGATCAACATCGTAGCTGGCGGTTAGCGCGCCTTTATACACCGTACTGTGGACCGGCAGGCCGGTAGCGGCCGACTGGGACCGCGCGCGGGTGCCGGTCAATCCGGCGTCAAGGGAGGGAAACAGGCTGCTATCGGCGGCGTAAGCCCGCGCCTGGTACTCGTTGACCCGTTCGCGGGCTATCAGCACGTCGCTGTTGTAGCGCAGCGCCTGGTCAACGTAGAGATTGAGCGTACTGTCGTGGAAGTTGCGCCACCACACGCCCTCAACCGGGCTGGAGGGGCCGACATCCGCCCGCCAGGCGGCGGGGATCTGCAGCCCGGGCGCGGCCCGTTGAACGTCGGCGGACTGGCAGCCGGCCAGCGCAAGCATAACGGCGAGAGCGAGCGGACGGATCATTGCTGCTCCTCCGCGCGGGTATCGATGGTGACCTGCACCGACATGCCCGGCCGCAGGCGCTGGCCGTTTTTCTGCCCCTCATCAACGGCGATGCGTACCGGAATGCGCTGGGCGATTTTGACAAAGTTACCGGTGGCGTTATCCGGCGAAATAGCGCTGAACTCCACGCCGGTCGCCGGGGAGATGCTCTGCACCGTACCGGTGAATTTCTCGCTGTTCAGCGCATCCACGGTAAAGGTCACCGGCTGTCCGACGCGCACCTGGGCCAGCTGGGTCTCTTTCAGGTTAGCGATCAGCCAGTGCTGCGGCGGCACCAGCGAGGTCAAATGCGTCCCGGCGGTCACGTATGCGCCAAGGCGAACGGAGATTTGCCCAAGCTGACCGTCCGTCGGCGCGATAATACGGGTGTTTTGCAGGTCGATCTGCGCCAGCTCCAGCGCGGCTTTCGCATTGGCGACGTCGGCGAGCAGCGAGTCACGATTAACGATGGTCGATTGCAAATCCTGGCGCGACATCTCCAGCGTTGCTTTGGCCTGCTCGATATCCGCGGTGCCCTGCGCCGCGCTGGCGCGGGCGGAATCGCGTTCGCGAATCGATAGTGAGCCGTCGGCGGTCAGCTCCTGAACGCGTTTTAAATCCGCCTGGGTTTTCAGATTCTGCGCGCGGGCGTTTTGCAGCGCCGCTTCGTTACGGGTGATGACCGCTTCGGCGCTTTTACGCTGCTGCTGATTGTTCTTCAGCGCCGCCTCTTTCATCGCCAGCTGAGCTTCCGCCTGATGGACGCGCTGCTTATAGATGCGGTCGTCGATTTGAAACAGCACGTCGCCGGCTTTTACCTGATTAAAATCCTGGACCTTAACCTCGGTGATATAACCGTTGACCTGCGGGCTGATAAACGTGGTTTGCCCGCGAACGTAGGCGTTATCGGTAAACTGGCTTTCTCGGGTAAACGGCGGCAGCTGCCAGGCGTAGAGAATAACCAGTACGCCAACGATGCCAATGGCGGCGGCGGTAAAAATAGAGACGATGCGAATATTATTTCGGGTATTGGCCTGCTGTTTGGCCGCATCCTGCTGACTCATAATAACTCCAGAGTGAAAATTTTTATTTGCTTCCCGTCGCGCGCTTCAGCGCGATACGAGCGGTAATACGTAATCTTATTAAGCGCCAGAAAACCCATACCAGCGTGGCGGCTGAAATCGCCGCCGTCAGCAGATAGGTATCATTGTAAGCGAGAATATTGGCCTGCAGGGTGGCGGCGTTTTGCAGCAGCGTGGTGGCCTGAACGTTGAGCAACGTGCTGTCGCCAATCTGGCTTTGATACATCTGGCTGTACTGCTGCAAACGCTCGGTAATCAGCGGATTGAGCGTGGTAAGCTGGTCGGCGAGCTGGCTGGAGTGAAACTTCTCCCGCCAGGTCTGAAAGGTGCCGAGAATAGCGGAACCCAGCAGGCCGCCGATATTCTGGCTCATGCCGAACAGCACCGAGAAGCTCACCAGGTTGCGCTGGTCGGCAATGACGCCGCCAATCCCCGCCAGCATCGCCGGGGCGAGGAAAAAGGCGCTGCCGAAGCCCAGCAGAAACTGGCTGAACATCAGCTGCTCCGGTCGCGTGAGGATCGTCGACTGGCTGTCGAGCAGCGAGGCAACCATAATCAACGCCAGCGCCGTGGCGGTGGGCCAGTAGAGGCGCTGCGGGTTGAGCGTCAGGCAGCTGGCGACGATGCCGCAGACGATCCCGGCGAAAATCGACCATGCCAGGTTGGTCATCTGTTCATTCTGCAAACCGACGTACTGCAGCCAGCCGATAACGCCGGTATTCTGCTCCGCCAGCACGATGCGGATCAGCAGCATAATCAGCCCGAGGCGCAGAATACTGCCGCTGGAGAGCCATTTGATATTGAGCAGCGGGTTGCTGCGGTTATGCTCAAAGGCAATCGCGGAGACAATCAGCACCACCGCGCCCGCCAGCGCCCAGCCGATCCACGGCGCTTCAAACCACCAGTCCAGTCGTCCCAGCGACAGCACCGCGGTGACCAGCGCCATCCCCGGCGCCAGCAGGAAGAAGGTGATGAAGTCTTTCTTCTCAAACACCTTTTTACGATCGCTTGGCGGCAGCTTGAGGGCGATCACGCAGGCCAGCGACACCAGCGCCAGCCCCAGCTCAAAGAAGTACAGCCCGCGCCACTCGTCGATTTGCAGCAGCTCGGTTGAGAACAGGCGCGCCAGCGGGATCGCCAGGGATGAACCGGTGATGCCGATGGTCAGCGCTTTGAGCCGATGGCGGGCGGGCCAGGCCTGCACCTGATAATAAATCCCCAGCGAGCTTAGCGCTGCGGCCACCATGCCGTGGGCGGCGCGCACCATCAGCGCTGAACTGAGGTCGTTGACGAACAGGTGGAAAAAGGTCACCAGCACGTAGAGAACGAGAAAACCCTCGGTAAAAGCGCGCAGGCCGAACTGCTGGCGAAACTTCACCAGCAGCAGGTTGATGGAGACGTTGGTCATCACGTAGACCGCCGGGAGCCAGGCAATCTCGGTTGACCAGGCGGCAAAGGTACCCTGTAACAGCTGAAGATTGGCGGTCACCACCGCGTTGCCGAGCGCGCCCGTCAGGCAGACCAGCAGCCCGACGATCCCGTAGGCAATACGTTTTGGCGTACTGTGGATGGGGGTCGACGGCGAGCCAAGAATCGCCGGTTTTTCGTGCGGGGCCCAGTCGTGAGGAACATAGGGATTAGCGTGACGACGCGGCATTATTTTTTCTCAACCTCGCGCAGCAGCTTCTCCAGTACCCGTTGCGTCTGCCGCTGCTCTTCGGGGGTAATGGCGGTAAGGATCTCCTCCCGCAAATCATCGGCCACCGTTTTCACCTGCTGATACACCTCAAGGCCTTTGGCGGTAGCGATCAGCAGTCGTTTACGCTTGTCGCGTTCGGTTTTCACCCGCTCGACCAGACCGAGATCGACCAGCCGGTTGAGCAGCGGTACGAGGGTTGCGCTTTCGACGCCCAGCTCCTGGGCCAGTTCGCTTTGCGATAGCGGCTTTTCGTTGCGCGCGATGGCGGAAACGGCGACCCAGCTGGCCTGGCTCATGCCGAGGTCCTTGAGCCGACGGTTGACCGCCAGGCGCCAGTGGTGGGCGGTCAGATATAAAAGATGGGAAAAGTTAAGCTGTCGGTTATCCATAGGTCAGTCTGCAATATCGTTAGAGCTCTAATGATTTTTGCCTGACCAGAACGAGAATTCAAGCCTGATTGATAAAAACAGGTTAACGGTATGTGCGTTTATTGTGGAAGATGCTTTGGGAGGGGGGAAGAGAGTTCTGATCTCAGCCCGGCATTAACTGGGCTGAGAAGGGGGATTATCCCGGATAAATACCGCGATCTTTACGCGCCATCAGAATTCGCTCACAGGCCACGATATAGGCGGCGGTACGTAAAGAGCACGCTTTTTCCACCGCTTTTTCGTAAACGTGAACGATCGCATCGGTCATGATACGGTCCATCTTGGCGTTGATCTCTTCTTCGCTCCAGAAGAAGCTGGCCATATCCTGCACCCATTCGAAGTAGCTCACGGTGACGCCGCCGGCATTACAAATAACGTCCGGCACCACCACGATGCCGCGCTCGGCCAGCACGTCGTCCGCTTCCGGATAGGTCGGGCCGTTAGCGCCTTCAAGCACCAGTTTGCAGCTGAGGGTTTCCGCGCGCTCGCGCGTAATCTGACCTTCCAGCGCCGCCGGGATCAGAATATCCATCGGCGTCGTCCAGAACGCTTCTTTGTCAATTTCGCGGGCGCCCGGGAAGCCGGCAATTTGCTTGTTCTCCGCCTGCCATGCGGTCAGCGCGGCCATATCAATGCCGCCCTCGTTATACAGCGTGGCGGTGTGGTCCTGAATCACCACAATCCGCGCGCCGACGCCCGCGAACAGGCGGGCCGCTTCGCTGCCCACGTTACCAAAACCCTGCAGCGCGACTTTGGCACCCTCGATTTCGATACCGCTGCGGCGAGCCACTTCACGACCGGTGACGAATACGCCGCGGCCGGTGGCTTTTTCACGGCCCAGCGAACCGCCGAGGTGAATAGGCTTGCCGGTGACCACGCCGGTGATGGTGGTGCCGTGGTTCATGGAGTAAGTATCCATCATCCAGGCCATCACTTTACCGTTGGTACCAACGTCCGGCGCCGGAATATCTTTTTGCGGCCCGATGATAATGCCGATCTCGCTGGTATAACGACGGGTCAAACGTTCCAGTTCACCCTCTGATAGTGAGAACGGGTCGACGCGGATACCGCCCTTGGCGCCGCCGTAGGGAATATTGACTGCCGCACACTTGATGGTCATCCAGGCTGAAAGCGCCATCACTTCATTCAAATCGACATCCGGATGGTAGCGCACGCCGCCTTTACCCGGTCCACGCGAGAGGTTGTGCTGGACGCGGTAGCCTTCGAAGTGGCGGATAGTGCCATCATCCATTTGTACCGGAATATCAACGATCAGCGCGCGTTTCGGATGGCGCAGGGTTTCGATCCAGTAGGCGAGATCGCCGAGATAGGGCGCAACGCGATCGATTTGACGCAGGTAGGTGGTCCATGGAGATGTACTACTTTCAGAAGCGTAAGATAACTTTTCCATAAGAGTCCTGTTTCGCAGTGATAATTATTTTGTTAACCGTGGAAAGGTACAGCTATAAACTCTGTAACGAGAATGTTATCACCAATTTAATGGGACGGTATTTGGCAAAAATGCAGAATATGCTGTCGTTGCGGCTGGGGTTCGGCTTTTTATGAATAAAAAAACGGAAAACAAGGCCATCAATGGATGAATATGCACCTTTGTGCATTAAAGCCGTAGTTGTGACCCTTTATCTCTATTTATCAGAATCTTGACCCTCTTCAAAAAGTGAATAAAACGCTATGTATATGTGTTGACTTTGTTGCTTAACGGGCGTGGGTATTCTGTTCGCACTTTATTACCCCAAAGTACGCTGTACCGTCTAAGATGGTGGCCGTTAATGTCAGGCTAAGAACGCTAAAAGGAGAGAACATGTCAGAGCATTTTCCATCGCTGCCGGAGGCGGTACTGGCCGCGGCGAATCAGCTGGGGGCCTGGCTGGCGCAGGATGATTTACCGCAGGATCCGCAAATAGAGCTGGTGGTGCTGGCAGGCAATGCGGTGATCCCGACCATTGATTTCGCCTGCCGGCTGGCAGCGCATCACGCCGTTCCTCTGCTGATCAGCGGCGGTATCGGCCACTCCACCTCGTTTTTATACCAGTCGGTGTTGAATGACCCGCGCTACAGCACCATTCCGGTAGACGATCGCGCCGAGGCGCATATTCTGGCCGACATTGCCCATCAGTTCTGGGCGATTCCGCGCCAACGAATCGTGGTGGAAGACCGCTCCACCAACTGCGGCGAGAACGCGCGCTTTACCCGGCAGATGCTGGAGCACAACGGCATTGCGCACCGTACGGGCGTGGTGGTTCAGGATCCGACCATGCAGCGGCGAACGATGGCGACATTTGCCCGCGTCTGGCAAGACGACCCGCGTGCGCCGATGTGGTACAGCGCGCCGGGCTGTTCACCGGTGTTGTGTAACGGGCGTGACGGCGTCACGTTCAGCGGGAAAGAGGCGGGTCTGTGGCCGGTGGGGCGCTATCTGGCGCTAATCCTCGGTGAACTGCCGCGGCTGACGGATAACCCGCAGGGCTACGGCCCCCTGGGTAAGGGATTTATCGCTCATGTGGATATTCCGCCGCACATCGCTCAGGCGTGGCAGACGCTGCGCGACGACCGCCTGCTCTCCGATGCGCTAAGCGCGCGTCAGCTGGCTTAGGGAATGGCGCGGCATGCCATGATAGCCAGCCCGCATTTCCCCTTCGAACGCAGGACCTATTAGCCGGTAACTCTCATCCTGCCCGTTTGCGTTAGCGATATCGCAAACGGGCATCATCTGTTATTGAATTGTGATTTTTTACGCCCCGGATTGCTCCGTTTTTATGAAATATCTCACAAAAACAAGTGCTCATGCTGTCCCTTTGCCTGATGGGCGATAATTTTTAACATCTAGTTCACCTGTTAAAAACAATAATCCTGAGGAGCAGACCATGACAGCACCCGTTCAACACCCTATGTATATTGACGGCCAGTTTGAACCCGGCCGCGGTGATGCATGGATTGATGTGATCAATCCGGCGACGGAAGCGCTGATTTCGCGTATTCCCGACGGCAGCGCGGAAGATGCCCGGCGCGCGATTCTGGCCGCTGAGCGCGCGCAGCCGGGCTGGGAAGCCCTGCCGGCGATTGAACGAGCGGGGTGGCTGCGCAAAATCGCTGCCGGTATCCGCGAGCGGGCCGAGGAGATCGCCGCGCTGATCGTCGCCGAGGGCGGAAAAATACAGCAGCTGGCCGCGGTGGAGGTCTCCTTTACCGCCGATTATCTGGATTATATGGCCGAATGGGCGCGCCGTTATGAAGGTGAAATTGTACAGAGCGACCGGCCGGGGGAAAATATTCTGGTATTCAAGCGCGCGCTGGGCGTGACCACCGGCATTCTGCCGTGGAATTTTCCGTTCTTCCTGATTGCCCGCAAGCTGGCGCCGGCGCTCATTACCGGTAATACCATCGTGATTAAACCGAGTGAATTTACGCCGAATAACGCCATCGCTTTTGCGCAAATCGTCCATGATATCGGCCTGCCGAAAGGGGTCTTTAACCTGGTGCTGGGGCGCGGCGAAACCGTGGGCCAGGAGCTGGCGAGCAATCCGAAAGTGGCGATGGTCAGCATGACCGGCAGCGTCGCCGCGGGTGAGAAGATTATGGCCGCGGCGGCGAAAAACATCACCAAAGTGTGTCTGGAGCTGGGCGGTAAAGCGCCCGCTATCGTGATGGACGATGCGGATCTTGAGCTGGCGGTTAAGGCAGTGGTGGATTCTCGCGTAATTAATAGCGGGCAAGTGTGTAACTGCGTTGAGCGCGTATATGTGCAAAAGGGCATTTACGATCGCTTCGTTAACCGTCTGGGCGAAGCGCTGAAGGCGGTGCAGTTTGGCGATCCGGCGTCTCGCGACGATATCGCAATGGGACCGTTGATTAACGCCGCCGCGCTGGAGCGCGTGGAGCAGAAGGTGGCGAAAGCGGTGGCCCAGGGCGCGCGCGTTGTCCTGGGTGGGAAAGCGGTGACGGGTAAGGGCTATTTCTATCCGCCGACGCTGCTGCTGGACGTGCGCCAGGAGATGGATATCGTGCATGAAGAGACGTTCGGTCCGGTGCTGCCGGTGGTGGCGTTTGATACCCTTGAAGAGGCGCTGGCGATGGCCAACGATAGCGATTACGGGCTGACGTCGTCAATCTATACCCGCGATTTGAACGTCGCGATGAAGGCGATCAAAGGGTTGAAGTTTGGTGAAACCTATATTAACCGCGAGAACTTCGAAGCGATGCAGGGTTTCCATGCCGGATGGCGTAAATCGGGCATCGGCGGCGCCGACGGGCGTCATGGTCTGAATGAGTATCTGCAAACCCAGGTGGTCTATCTGCAGGTCTGAGTCAGCAGAGAACCGGTGGGCTTCCCGGAGGCGATGCTGCGCATCTGTCCGGGCTACCCAGCCCGCAGACCGCCTCCCGGGTCGCGGCTGACGCCTTACCCGAGCTACCCAAACGCAGGCCGCACGTACCTGTAGCCCGGGCAAGGCGTCAGCCGCCCCCGGGATTTATTTGGCGAACTTATCCAGTACGCGGATAAGCTGGGTAACGAAGCCATACTCGTTATCGTACCAGGAGACGGTTTTCACCAGCTGGAGATCGCCAACCTCGGCAATCTCCAGCTGCGTGGCGTCATAAATGGAACCGAAATGGCTGCCAATCACGTCCGACGAGACGATCTCCTCTTCGGTGTAACCGAATGATTCGTTGTTCGTCGCCGCGTTTTTCATCGCCTGATTGACTTCTTCGGCGGAGACCTTTTTCTCCAGCACCGACACCAGCTCAGTCACCGACCCGGTTTTCGTCGGCACGCGCTGGGCGTGGCCCTTCAGCTTGCCGCTAAGCGCTGGAATAACCAGCCCGATGGCTTTCGCCGCCCCGGTTGTATGCGGAATGATATTTTCCGCCGCCGCGCGGGAAGCGCGTAGATCTTTGCCGCGCGGGCCGTCAACCAGCGATTGCGTACCGGTATAGGCGTGAATGGTGGTCATGGTTCCCACCTTAATACCAAAGGCGTCATTCAGCACTTTCGCCATCGGCGCCAGGCAGTTGGTGGTGCAGGAGGCCACGGAAATAATCGTATCGTTTGCCTCCAGCGTGTCGTCGTTAACGTTATAGACAATGGTTTTCATATCGCCAGCGGGCGCGGAGATAAGCACTTTTTTAGCGCCGGCGGTCAGATGAGCTTGCGCTTTTTCCGCGGAGGTATAAAAACCCGTACACTCGACAATCAGCTCGGCACCGACCGCTTTCCACGGAATATGCTGAGCCTCTTTTTCGGCATAAACGGTAATTTTTTTGCCGTCAACGATAAGCGCATCTTCAGTAAAATCGACGCTCCACGGGAATGGTCCGTAGTTAGAATCATGCTTAAGCAGGTAGGCCAGTACCTTGGGGGAGGTGAGGTCGTTGATGGCGACGACCTCTAAAGGACTATTAACCTCCAGTAATCGGCGCAGTACTAAACGTCCAATACGCCCAAATCCATTAATCCCGAGTTTACTCATGAAGAATCTCCAGGTCAGTTGAACTGTCAGGTGAAAACTTCTCCAGGCTTAGTTCAGCTGGCGGAATAGGGCAACCAACGATTTTTCCGGCGCCGTTAAATGCTGATAAAAACGCGTACGGAAAAGTGAATAAATTCGGCGGGTTGTGGGCGGGGCATTAAGGGTTAATAATTTTTTGTTTCAGCTTTATACGCCGCGGGCATATTGGCAAGGGGTTGAAAAGATGGGCCCGGGAAGGGCCCGCCGGGTGGCCGATTATTCGGCGTTCCCGCCCCGTTCAGCAAAAGCGGCAAGCGCGGCGCCGTCAAGGCGATAGCGAACCCACTCACTTTGCGCAACGGCGCCAATGCTCAGATAAAAATCAATGGCCGGCTGGTTCCAGTCGAGCACGCTCCACTCCAGGCGACCGCACTCTCTTTTTACCGCCAGCTGAGCGATGGTTCGCAATAGCGCTTTTCCAGCGCCGCGACCGCGAAATTCGGGAGTGACGTACAGATCTTCCATATAGATGCCGTTTCGACCGAGCCAGGTGGAATAGCTGGTGAAGAACACCGCGTACCCGGCAACCTTATTGTCAATCTCGCAGATTAGCGCTTCCGTTTTGCTGTCGCTGGCGAAAAGCGATGCCTGGATTTCATCTACCGTGGTGACCACCTGCTCCGGCGCTTTTTCATAAACCGCAAGCTCGTAAATCATGTCATAAATTGCTTTTGCGTCCGCCGGGCGGGCCTGACGAATGGTCATATTCATTGGAGTACCTGTTGTGCCATCGTGAGTTTGATACCGCCAAGCATAAACGTTAAGGTTAGAAGAATTAAGTGCAATGAAATCACCCAATGATGAATATTATGCATCCTGCGCTTCGCCGTCTTGATTTGAATCTGCTGCCGGTATTTGAGGCGGTCTACCGCTATCGTTCGGTGCGCCTGGCGGCGGAAGAGCTGGCGATGAGCACATCAGCGTTAAGCCACGCGCTATCCAGACTGCGCGCCGCGCTCAACGACCCGCTTTTCTATCGCGAAGGTCATCGTATGTGCCCCAGCGTATACGCCACCCAGCTCGCGCCTTCCATCGCTTCGGCGCTCAAGTTTTTAGATCAGGAGCTTACTCCGCAGCCGAAGTTTGTTGCCTCAGCCAGTACCGACTGCCTACAGATAGCGATCACGGACTTCACCGCGCAGTGCGTTTTCCCGACGCTGATGCCCAGGCTACAGCAACAGGCGCCAGGCCTGCGTTTCGAACTGCGCTATCTGCCGCACAGCCCGGCGCTGACGGAACTGCTGGCCGGCGAGGTGGATTTAGCGCTGGGATTTAGCGCGCTGGATGAAGCAGAGCATCCGGAGCTGGATGAGATTTGCTGGCTGAAAGATGATTATGTTGCGATAAGCAGCGCCAGGCGATCCCGGCTCACGCTGACGGACTACCTGGCAGCACAGCATCTGGTAGTCACCCCGTGGAATGAAAGCCAGGGCGTTCTCGACGTGCAGCTTGCGAAAATGGGCTTCTCGCGGCATATCACCATCAAAACCCCCTCTATGCTGAGCGCGCCAGCTAT
Organism: Klebsiella sp. CN_Kp106; assembly: GCF_040064575.1. Classification (NCBI taxonomy): domain Bacteria; kingdom Pseudomonadati; phylum Pseudomonadota; class Gammaproteobacteria; order Enterobacterales; family Enterobacteriaceae; genus Klebsiella; species Klebsiella sp. CN_Kp106. The sequence continues at coordinate 19,426 of NZ_JBEAIG010000057.1, forward strand.
TATTGCGCAAAGTGAACTGCTTATGGCGATACCGCGCTCTGCCGCGGCAAAAATGACTGACGCGGCGACGCTGAAGGTCTTTGAACTACCGTTTGAGGTTCCGCCGTTTGAAGTGAAAATCTATTCCCACAAGCGGAGCGGGCAGCGCGGCGCGAGCCAGTGGCTGAAAGAGAGGCTGAGGGAGTGGGCCGCGACGGAACGAACCTGATGTCTCGTTTGACGAGTCAGCGAAATATGCTTAACTCATGAGACAACAAATGTGAATCGTCTGTTAACAGCCTGATGCGCGCTTCAGTGATAAGCGCAGCGTCATCTATCCTGATAACGTAAGAGAGAAAAATTGAAATTAGCCGGACTCCATCCCGATGAACTGCGTCGCCTGCAATCGCTGCGGGCATCCGGATTACTTAATAGCGGAAAAGAAGAGCGTTTCGATCGCCTGACCCGGCTTGCGCGTACGCTCTACGATCTGCCGGTGGCGTCGGTTAGCCTCGTGGGAGAAAATACCCTGCATGTAAAATCCTGCGCCGGACTTGAAGTCGATACCCTGCCGAGGGATATCACGTTCTGCGCGCATACTATCCTGCAGACCGACCCTTTAATCGTTAATGACCTGCAGCAGGATCTGCGCTTTCACGATAACCCGCTGGTCACGGAAGCGCCTTTTATCCGCTTTTATGCCGGATACCCGGTACAGCTGCCTGACGGCGCGACGGTCGGCGCGTTCTGCCTGATGGACCACAAGCCGCGCGCCTTTTCCGTGCATGAGATACAAATATTAAGCGACCTGGCCGCCATCGTGGAAGATGAATTCAAGGTGCTCGACGCGGCGACCGCCGATGAGCTGACGGGGCTGTTCAACCGCCGGGGTTTTATGTCGTTAGCGGAGTACGCGCTGCTGACGGCCAGGCGGCGCAATGAACCGGCGAGCCTCGTATTTATCGATCTCGATCGCTTTAAGCTGATTAACGATACCTGGGGTCATGAACAGGGGGATAAAGCCCTGACGGCGATGGCTGATTTGATGAAAGCCACCTTCCGGGAGTCGGATATCATTGCCAGGCAGGGCGGAGATGAGTTTATTATCCTGCTTGCTAATACTGCCCAGCAGGCGGCGGGCATCGCGATGGCGCAGCTAAGCAATAACGTTGCTGAATATAATCAACAGGCGGGCAATCCGTGGCAGCTGGCCTTTTCCTGGGGCTGCGTTGAATACGACCCTGCAACGCATCATAGCCTCAATGAGATCGTTGCGGTGGCGGACCGGCGCATGTATCAGGCGAAGACCAGCCATGGCGCCGAGCGCCGGTAGGGAACCGCCCGGCGTCGCCAGCCGATATTCGGCGTCTGGCTGATGCCGCGGCGGCTTGCGCTTCCTTAGTGGAGACCAAGGCGGATCAGTTCAACGGGCTCGAACTTACCTTCCGTCCCTTCCACTTCGACTGTCTTATTACGGCGCAGCTGGGCTGGCGTTAAGCCCGTCGCGTGGATAGCGATAATTTTACCGGTTTTACCCGTCCCGTTAATCATCACCTGGCTGCCGTTAGTAATAGGATTGCGGTTACGATCGTAAGTGATCATGCTGATTTCTCCTTTTAATCATCGGGTGGTAACAATCGCTTCTCGCGCCGGGCTGCCCCCGGCGCGGACGTAATACCAATACGCCTCTCGGCCCGTCATTTTGTTGTTTTTGATCAACTTCACACTTTTTAGCGTCCCTCAACGGGCTAACGAGCCGGAGACAGGCTTTGCCTGACCCGGAATCCGTACTGCTTTTGAAGACGATTCCGCGGGTATCAACCCCCGTGGAGGCCCGGGTTGCAGTCGCTGATGCGGCTGCTAAACTTTTTTCGGGCATAACGGAGCGGAACGATGAAGAACAAAGAAGAGCAAACGGGGCTGATTGGTCTTGCCATTGGCGCGGCGGTTATTGGCCTGGTCTCTGGCCAGAAGCCAATCAACCGGGAAAGCATTGTTGAAGAACTGGTGAGGCTGGGCAGACAGAAGGGGGATGGCGTCGAGGACGAGATTTTTATGCAGGCGGCAACGCTGGTGCGCAAGGGGGTATGATCCCGCCGGTAGAAGAAGCCCGGGTAGGCGAAAACCCGGGATTAAACGGGGAGGAAGGTCATCATAAGATACGCTATCACAATGCATATCAGCGCCATGTACCAGACAAAACTCATTCTGTTACCCGCCCTGTAGCGCCATGCCGGTCACCGCGTTAACCACGGTCGCGGCCATCAAAACGCCGCCGACGATAGCGCAGGCACGGTTTTTCCGGGTCGCCCCCAACGTCAACATCACCACCGCTGCGGCAAAGAGGGGGATGGCTATTATGCTGAAAGTGTTCATCGTTTCCTCAACACTCGTCCGTTAATCTTCCTGCATCCACATATCGGCTTCTTCGAACATCTCCTGCACGGCGCGGCTGATCTGCTCCTTCTCGTGCTTGCTGGCGTCAGTATTGATGGAGGCCAGGGTCATCATCGGCTTAACGCGGACGTCGGCATCGGGAAAAATGCGATGCACTCGCTTCGTCAGTTCATTAAGAATGATCTCTTTAGCGCCGGCCAATCCCTCGAAATTTCTTTTGTCATAAATCAGCTCTACGAACATTTTTTATCCCGTTTATGGTAATAGCAGGGAGTATTGTACTGTGATTATATACAGCGTCAAGGCCGAGGTATACGTTCCCCGTATTCCTGCGCCGGGGATAACTCGCCGCTTTTGCATTAAATGCGTGAAACCGACAATTGTTTTTTTATAAGTACGTAAAAGTTAATGAATTTTTAATAAAAGGTGTTTATGTTGGCGATATCACCGTTTTATTAAGGGTTTCTCATGCGCGATAAATATTCTGGCCTGCAAATTGGCATCCACTGGCTGGTGTTTCTTTTAGTGATAGGCGCTTACGCGGCGATGGAGCTGCGGGGCTTTTTCCCCCGCAGCGCGCGGCCCGTCATCAATATGATTCACGTCTCCTGCGGGATTTCTATTTTTGTTCTGATGGTGGTGCGCCTGTTGGTGCGTCTCAAATCTCCGGCGCCGCCAATTGTGCCTAAGCCGTCGCCGATGATGACCGGCTTCGCGCATCTGGGGCATCTGGTTATCTATCTGCTGTTTATCGCGCTGCCGGCCATCGGCATGGTCATGATGTACTACCGCGGTAACCCGTGGTTCGCGTTTGGCCTGACCATGCCGCACGCGGCGGAAAGCAACTTTGAGCTGGTGGATACCCTGAAAGCGTGGCACGAGCTGCTGGCCAATACCGGCTACTTTATCATTGGCCTGCACGCGCTGGCGGCGCTGTTGCACCACTACTTCTGGAAAGATAACACGCTGCTGAGGATGATGCCTCGCAGGCGTTAAACCTCGATAAACCCGCTTCGGCGGGTTTTTTTGTCTCATTCTTCGGGGGCCTCAACTTCCGCTAAGCGCAAATTCTCGCCGCTATGCTACGGTTAAAGCGGCGAAGCCATTTGCCTCATGGCAACAATAAATATAGTATACCCCCCTATATGATATGGAGGGCGTCACCATGCCACATTCACCTGAAGATAAAAAGCGTGCCCTCAGTCGGGTAAGGCGCATCCGTGGCCAGGTTGAAGCGCTCGAGCGGGCGCTGGAATCCGGCGAACCCTGTATGACCATTCTGCAACAAATCGCCTCAATTCGCGGCGCCGCCAACGGCCTGATGGGAGAGATGGTTGAAATTCATCTGCAGGATGAACTGGTCAGCGGCGAAACGACGCCAGACCAGCGCGCCGCCAGAATGGCGGAAGTCGGGCATCTGCTACGGTCCTATTTAAAATAAAATCACCACGAGGAAGAGAGATATGAAATCACGTGCAGCCGTCGCGTTTGGCCCAGGCCAGCCGCTTTCAATCGTTGAGATTGACGTCGCGCCGCCAAAAAAAGGCGAAGTGCTGGTCAAAATCACCCATACCGGCGTATGCCACACCGATGCCTTTACCCTCTCAGGCGACGATCCGGAAGGCGTTTTCCCGGCGGTACTGGGCCATGAAGGCGGCGGGATTGTCGTTGAAGTGGGGGAAGGCGTGACCAGCCTGCAGCCGGGCGACCACGTTATTCCTCTGTATACCGCCGAATGCCGCGAGTGTAAGTTCTGTAAATCCGGCAAAACTAACCTCTGCCAGGCGGTGCGCGCTACTCAGGGTAAAGGCCTGATGCCGGACGGCACCACCCGTTTCTCCTATAACGGTGAACCGATTTATCACTATATGGGGACCAGTACCTTCAGCGAATACACCGTAGTGGCCGAAATTTCGCTGGCAAAAGTGAACCCGCAGGCGCCGCTGGATAAAGTCTGCCTGCTGGGCTGCGGCGTCACTACCGGTATCGGCGCGGTGCACAATACGGCGAAAGTAAAAGAGGGCGATACCGTCGCCGTCTTCGGCCTCGGCGGGATCGGCCTGGCGGTGATCCAGGGCGCGGTACAGGCGAAAGCCGGGCGCATTCTGGCGGTGGATACCAACCCGGAAAAATTCACTCTCGCGAAAGAGATGGGCGCGACCGACTTTATCAACCCGAATGATTACGATAAGCCGGTGCAGGATGTGATTGTTGAACTCACCGACGGCGGCGTCGACTTTAGCTTCGAGTGTATCGGTAACGTCAACGTGATGCGCGCGGCGCTGGAGTGCTGCCACAAAGGCTGGGGCGAAAGCGTCATCATCGGCGTTGCCGGCGCGGGCCAGGAGATTAAAACCCGCCCATTCCAGCTGGTCACCGGGCGCGTCTGGCGCGGCTCCGCGTTCGGCGGCGTGAAAGGGCGTACCCAGCTGCCGGGAATGGTTGAAGAGGCGATGGCGGGGAAAATTCGCCTCGATCCGTTTATTACCCACCGTATGCCGCTGGATCAAATCAACGAAGCGTTTGATCTGATGCATGAAGGTAAATCCATTCGTACCGTCATTCATTTCGGCGAGAATTGATTTTCCTGGTGAAAAATAACCCGGGCATGCCCGGGTTATCGTTTAAGAGGGATTACTCCCGCCGCAGGTTTTCATAACCATTCTGCCATCGCCGCTGTTCCCGCCGCTCCCGTTCACGTTGAATATCCGATTTCTCATCTTCCCAGACCGCGCAGTGCGGCCCGCTGAACACCTCGCAGGGCTGTGGGCTGGCGGTGAGCGGAGACGCGGCTTTCTCTTCCCAAATCGTCGGATCGCGCAGGTCCACTTCCGGGGCTTTTAACGCCTGAGCCGAGGCGGCGGCTAACATGAAGGTGCCTGCGAGCAGGCGGCAGGGTGAACTTTTCATCCATTATCCTTGTTCAGTTGTTATTATTGATAACCATTCGCAATAGTAACATAGCTGAATGAAAATGGCTTGCTTAGGCGGGAGAAGATGATTTTGCTTTCGCGCCAGCCGCCACCGGGCGGTTCCCGGGCCGCAAAAAGGGCCCCGTTTGGGGCCCTGGTGGTTACTTCTGCTGCGGAAGCGCGTAGGCGATAATATAATCGCCGCGGTCCGGCGACTGGCGAGCGCCGCCCGCGTTGATGATGATGTACTGTTTGCCGGTTTTCGGCGATACGTAGGTCATCGGGCCGGACTGGCTGCCGACCGGCAGACGCGATTTCCAGATCTCTTTCCCGTTGGCGGTATCAAACGCGCGCAGGTAGAAGTCCTGGGTGCCCGCGAAGAACAGCAGGCCGGACTGGGTTGATAACGAGGCGCCCAGCGTCGGCATACCGATAGGGATTGGCATATGCATGCGGATCCCCAGCGGGCCGGTGTCCTCAACGGTGCCCACCGGAACCTGCCACACCAGTTTGCCGGTTTTCAGATCGACCGCTGACATAGTGCCGAACGGTGGTTTCTGGCACGGAATGCCCAGCGGAGACAGGAAACGTTCGCGCATGGCGCCGAACGGCGTGCCCTCCATCGGCACAATCCCCATTTCGATACCGCTGGCGTCCTTCGCCACTTTGGCGCGCGGCACCATATAGTTGGCGAGGCCAAGGCGCATATCATTGACGAACATCAGGCTGTTATTCGGGTCAACCGACACGCTGCCCCAGTTCATCCCGCCCAGCGAGCCGGGATACTGCAGCGAACGATCCTCGCCCGGCGGGGTGAAGACGCCCTGGTGACGCATCTCTTTAAACTGGATGCGGCACAGCAGCAGGTCGACAGGCGTCGCGCCCCACATATCCGACTCGGTCAGCGTCTCGTTGCCGATCATTGGCATGCCGACGGAGTAGGGCTGGGTCGGCGAGTAGCGCTCGCCCTTGACGTTGCCCGCCGGGACAGGACGTTCCTCAACTTTGGCGACCGGTTCACCGGTGGCGCGGTTCAGCATAAAGATCATGCCCTGCTTGCTGGTTTGCACCAGCACCGGCGTGGTGCCGCCTTTACCGTCAGGCAGATCGTACAGCAGCGGCTGGGAAGGCAGGTCGAAATCCCAGAGATCGTGATGGGTGGTCTGATAATGCCAGCGTACCTGGCCGGTCGTGGCGTCAACGGCCACGATGGAGGAACTGTATTTATCGTCCAGCGCGGTACGTTCGCCGCCAAAGAAGTCCGGCGTTGCGTTACCGGTCGGCAGATAAATCAGATTCAGCTTCGCGTCATAGGACATGGCCGACCAGACGTTCGGCGTACCGCGGGTGTAGGTCTGTCCTGCCGGCGGTTCGCCGGTCAGGTTCGGGTTGCCTGGATCCCATGCCCACGCCAGTTTGCCGGTATGAACATCATAGGCGCGAACGACGCCCGGGGGCTCGCCGGTGGAGAAGTTATCCGCCACGCGACCGCCAACCACGACCACGTTACCCGCCACCAGCGGCGTGGAGGTCTGCTGGTAGTAACCCGCTTTGATTTCTCCCATGCCAACGCTCAGGTCCACAATACCGTGGTCGCCGAAGGCGTCGCACAGTTTACCGTTATCGGCATCAATAGCGATCAGACGGGCGTCGGTGGTTGGCAGGAACAGGCGGCGGGAGCAGGCGGCCGGCTGCGCGTCGGCGGCAGGGGAATCCTGGGCCTGGCTCTCTTCGTAATAGCCTAAGCCGCGGCAGCGCTGCCAGTTCGGCGCGGTGGCTTTTGAATCATAGCGCCATTTCTCTTTACCGCTATCGACATCCAGCGCCAGCACCTTGCTGTAGGGCGTACAGACGTAAAGCGTATCGCCAATTTGCAGCGGCGTATTCTGGTCTTCCGCGCCGGAGCCGTTGCTCTGCGGGATATCCCCGGTGTGGGCGACCCAGGCAACCTGCAGCTGGTCAACGTTCTGTTTGTTAATCTGGTCGAGGGCGGCGAAACGGTCGCCGTGGGTGGTGTTGCCCCAGTGCGCCCAGTTTTTCTGCTGCTCGCCCGCGGCGACCGGTTTAACCGGCACCGCCTCGCTGGCGCTGACCAGCGGCTGGGATTTAAACATCCAGCCGAAACTAACCAACAGTACCACCGCCAGCACCGCTGCCAGGCCAAACGACGGCCCTTTTTTCGCCGGCTGCCGGGACAGATACGGCCAGACCAGCGCGGCAAGGAAGGCCAGTACGCCGAGCGCGAACAGGCGCGAGAACAGCGGCCAGTAGGTCCAGCCGGCATCGCTAATGGCCCAGACGATCGAGGCGATAAACGCTATCGCGTACAGTATGATACCGCCGCGACGGCTGCGGAAAATGAGCACCGCGGCGATAACCATCACCAGGCCCATAATCGCAAAATAGAAGGTCCCGCCAACGGAGGCGAGCTTTGCACCAAGAATACCGATAGCCAGGCCGATGATCAGCATCAGCCCGGCGAGAAGCCACTGCAGGACCCGGGGGAATCCTCGCGGCGCGTTGCCAGTTGCCATTTTTTCTCCTTAACCACCCCTGAACAGGCGTGAACCAGATGAATCAATTTCTCAAGTGAAGGCTTTTGAATGAAGCGATGTTGACCTTCATAAAAGCAGGTTTTTTACTGTTATTGATTTCGAGTGAACCATTTGGTGAAATCGTGGCTATGATAGATCTGTTAAAGAAATTTACGCAATTGTTAATGAATGATTTCGCACTAATTGATTATTGTGGTGAATATGGTGGGTGCGAAAAGGAAATCAGGCGGTCAGATCTCCCCGACGCGGATAACGGTCGGGGAGAGGGCGATCAGACGGGCATCGATTTACGAATGGCGCTCAGCAGGGTTTGTGTTCCCGCGGTGAGCGTGGCGTCCACCCGGGTGAGAATACCTATCGGTTCGCCCGCGCCCTGGGTGGGCACCGGCAGCGCGGCCAGCAGCCCACGGCGCAGGTCGTCTTTGACCGCACCGGAGGGGACAAACCAGACGTAGTCGTAATCGACGGTGAGCTGGCGCGACAGGGAAGCCGACAGCGTCTCGATGCAGCCAGACGGAATTTTGCAGCCCTGGCTTTGCAGCAGGGTTTCGGCGTTCTGTCGCGGCAGCGTACCTTTGGGCGAAACCACCACCGGCCACTCCATGACCCGACTCAGCGTAACCGTTTCCTGCAGCAGCGGATGCCCCGGACGAACCACCAGCTTCAGGGATTCGAGAAACAGCAGTTCATAGTTCAACCCGCTCATCAACTCCGGATCGGACATCCGTCCGATACCGATATCGATTTCTCCCGATTTTAGTCCGGCCAGCAGCATGGTGTTATTCATGGTCGCCACCTGCAGGGTGATATCTTTTTGCTGCTGATGGAACTGGCCGATCACCGAGGGCAGGATCCCCAGTGCGGCGGTGGGGAGCGCCCCGATGCGCACGATATCGCTGTTGAGGCCTTCTTTACGGTTTAGCGCCTGTCCCGCGGTATTGAGCGCGTCGAGCACTTTAACCGCGTGGGTGAGAAACTGTTCGCCGACCAGCGTGAGCTGCGCGCCGAGGCGTCCACGCTCAAACAGCCGGGTACCGGTCAGCTGCTCCAGTTCGTTTAGCGTTTTGGATAAGGCCGGTTGACTCAGATTTAAGGTTTCAGCCGCGCGCCCAAGAGTTCCCTGTTGAGCGACGGCCACGAAAGTATGTAGATGGCGCAAGCGAATGCGCTGACTGAAAAGACCATTTTTTTGCATAATCAATGTTAAAAACAGAGGCGTCCCAGTGACAAGTAAGGGCGATTAAAATTGTTAACTTCATAGCAAAATATTATTAACATTTTATATTATTATTTTACAAGTTGATTTTATTGAGTTTGCCATATAGCGTCGCCCCTGACCGGCAGGGGCGGAAAAAGGAAGAAAAAACTCAGATATCGAAGAAGACGGTTTCGTTTTCGCCCTGCAGGTGAATATCGAAGCGATATACGATCTCCGCGCCGCGGACCTCGCGCTGCGCGATGAGGGTCTGGCGACGCACTTCCCACTCAATCAGATTCAGCACCGGGTCGACCTGGTTGGCATCCTGCTCGTCGGAAAAGTACATCCGCGTGTTGAGGCCAATATTAATCCCGCGGGCGACCACCCACAGATTAACGTGCGGCGCCATGGTGCGCCCGTCGCGACCTACCACGGCCCCGGGTTTAATGGTTTCGAAGCGCCAGACGCCGCTGGTGAAGTCCGAGCAGCTGCGTCCCCAGCCGCGAAACGCCGCATCCAGCTTCTTGCCCTGCTGTCGGTCGTCGGGATGGTTATAGCGCCCGGCGGCGTTGGCCTGCCAGATTTCCAGCAGCACATCGCGCACCGGCGTGCCGGAGCCATCGATGACTCTGCCTTCGATAGTAATGCGTTCGCCCTCGGTGTCTGCCGTGGTCAGCGTCGGGCCAAAATTTTTCTCAAAGATATGGAAGCCGGCGGCGTCCGGCGCGAGGCCGATATGCACATAAGGGCCGGCGGTTTGTGACGCGGTTTCAGGTAAATAATCTTTCATCGGGCGGCCCCCTGCGTGCGGTTTTCAAACAGCGTTGCGCGATGGCCGCGCAATACGAGATCAAAACGGTAAGCCAGAGAGTCCAGCGGTACGGCGGCATGGGTATCCAGCTCGGCGATTAATGTCCTGATGGCATCATCGTTATTGATGGTTTTGACAATAGGACACTGTTTAATCAGCGGATCGCCTTCGAAATACATCTGCGTGATCAGACGCTGTGCCCAGGCGTCGCCGGAGAGCGAAAAGTGAATATGCGCCGGACGCCAGTCGCTTACCTGGTTGCGCCACGGATAGGGGCCGGGCTTGATGGTGCGGAAACAATAGTAGCCGTTTTCGTCGGTCAGCACCCGTCCGCAGCCGCCAAAGTTCGGGTCGATAGGCGCCAGGTATTGATCTTTCTTATGCCGGTAGCGTCCGCCCGCGTTGGCCTGCCAGACTTCGACCAGCGTATTTTTCATTGGTCGGCCAAATCCATCGCGAACGTAGCCGTGGACGATTATCCTTTCGCCAATCGGCAGGCCGTCTTTGGCGTAGTTGAGGATCAGGTCGTTATCGAGCGCGCCGAGATCGTCGCTGCTGAACACCGGTCCGGTGATTTCAGAAAGGGAATTCTGCAGGGAAATGAGCGCATTGCGCGGCGAGCGCAGCACGCTGGTTTTATAGCCCGGGGCGTAAGCGGGAGGATGGCTGCTGTAGTCGCGGTGCAGGACCTCGCGCGGTGACCATTTGTCGTTCATGAGGGTACTCCATATTATCGGTAGAGAGGCATGTTGTTGTAATGTCGCCACTCGCAGTGTGTGTAAATGTTTTGTTAATTTAAAGTGAAATTAAAGGGTGTTTAACATAACCTGCGGTTATGAAGTGAGCGGTTGAAAATAAACCGGCCAGCTACCGGCATCACAGTTTGTAAATTCTTCCCGCCGTCTGCAGAGAGCTTTCCTACACTCCAGGGAGAATTCACTGGAGGTAAGACATCATGGCGAACACCATCACGGCTGATGAGATTCGGGAAAGCTTTTCGCAGGCGATGTCGGCGATGTACCAGCAGGAAGTTCCGCAGTACGGGACGCTACTGGAGCTGGTGGCCGACGTTAACCTGGCCATACTGGAGAATAACCCGACGCTGCACGAACAACTGGCCAACGCCGATGAACTGGCGCGGCTGAACGTTGAACGCCACGGCGCGATCCGCGTCGGTACGGCGGAGGAACTGGCGACCTTGCGTCGCATGTTTGCCATTATGGGAATGTATCCCGTCAGCTATTACGATCTGTCGCAGGCCGGCGTACCGGTTCACTCCACCGCGTTTCGCCCCATTGATGACGCCGCGCTGGCGCGCAATCCGTTTCGCGTTTTTACCTCGCTTCTGCGACTTGAACTTATCGCCAATGAAGCTTTGCGTCAGCGGGCGGCGGATATCCTTTCCCGACGCGATATCTTCACGTCGCGCTGTCGTGAACTGATCGCGTTACATGAACAGAAAGGGGAGTTTACCGCCGCAGAGGCCCGCGAGTTTGTGCAACAGGCGCTGGAAACCTTTCGCTGGCATCGACACGCCACCGTCGATGAGGAAACCTATCACGCGCTGCATGAAGAGCACCGGCTGATTGCCGATGTGGTCTGTTTCCCCGGCTGCCACATTAATCATCTGACGCCGCGCACCCTGGATATTGACCGGGTGCAGGCGTTAATGCCCGAGTGCGGTATCGCGCCAAAAGCGCTGATAGAAGGGCCGCCGCGCCGCGATGTGCCCATTTTACTGCGCCAGACCAGCTTTAAGGCCCTTGAGGAACCGGTGATGTTTGCCGGAGAGCATAGAGGCACGCATACGGCTCGCTTTGGCGAAATTGAGCAGCGCGGTATCGCCTTAACGCCGAAGGGCCGCGCCCTGTACGACCGACTGCTTGGCGAGGCGGGGGTGGGCAAGGATAATCTCACCCATCAGCGTCATCTGCAGGAGGTGTTTAGCCCGTTCCCGGACAGCGAATTCCTGCTGCGTCAGCAGGGGCTGGCGTACTTTCGCTATCGCCTGACGCCCGCCGGCGAAGCGCACCGTCAGGCGTTTCGTCCGGGTGACGATCCGCAGCCGCTGATTGAACGCGGCTGGGTCATCGCACAACCGATTATTTATGAAGACTTTTTGCCGGTCAGCGCCGCCGGGATTTTTCAGTCTAACCTGGGCAACGAGATACAGACCCGCAGCCACGGCAACGCCAGCCGCCAGGCCTTTGAGGAGGCGCTGGGCTGTCCGGTCTATGATGAGTTTGCCCTTTATCAACAGGCGGAAGAGCGCAGTAAACGACGTTGCGGTCTGCTGTAAAATCAGTACTCTGCTGGCATGAGTCGTTAAAGGAAGCAGGTCATGCAGAATCCGTCTACCCCGCTGGTGAAAACCCGGCAGGGCACCCTATCCGGCACCGCTGAAGAGAACATGCATATCTGGCGCGGTATACCCTATGCCGCGCCGCCCGTCGGCGATCTCCGCTGGCGCGCGCCGCAGCCTGCCGCCCGCTGGCAGGGCGTGCGCCGGGCGGAGAGTTTCTCGGCCTCCAGCTGGCAGGATATTGAGTACTGTCGTGAGCTCGGCGGCGGCGATCCCGGCCGATTTTCCGAGGATTGCCTGTACCTTAACGTCTGGTCACCCGCTTCGCGCGCGCAGCCGCTGCCGGTGATGGTATGGCTGCACGGCGGCGGCTATACCATCGGCGCGGGAAGCTTACCGCCCTATGACGGTAAAGCCTTAGCGTCCCGTGACGTGGTGGTGGTGACGGTTAACTACCGGCTGGGGCATCTGGGCTTTTTTGCCCATCCGGCGCTGGAGGAAGAAGAGGGGGAGCGCATCTATAATTTCGCGCTGCTCGATCAGATCGCCGCCCTGCAGTGGGTTCAGGAGAACATTCACGCCTTCGGCGGCGATGCGGCCAACGTGACGCTGTTCGGCGAGTCCGCCGGGGCGCGCAGCGTGCTGTCGCTCATGGTTTCGCCAAAATCCAGGGGGCTGTTCCATAAGGCGATTATTCAGAGCGGCTATACCTTGCCGGATCTGCCGCGGGAAAAGGCGCTGGCCAAAGGGAAGCTCATCGCGGAGCACTTCTCTTTACCGCAGGCCAGCGCCGAACAGCTGCGGGCGATTCCGGCGGACGCGTTCTGGTCGCTGACCGCGCCGCTTACCATCGGCCCGGCGCCCATTGTTGGCGATGCCGTACTGCCGCAGCCGATGCTGGAGACTTTTTTTAGCGGGCGTCAGCACCCGCTGCCGGTGATGATCGGCTCGAACAGCGATGAGGCCAGCGTCATGGCGGTGTTTGGCGTCGATATCGCCGGGCAGATCCAGAAGCTTCGCCGCGAACGCCGTTTTGGTCTCGGTTTGATTAAGCTGCTCTATCCCGGCGTCAAGGGCGATGAAGCATTAGGGCGTGAAGTCTGCCGCGATATGGCCTTTACCACCCTGGGTTACGTGGTGATGCAGGCGCAGCAGCGGGTAGGGCAACCGTGCTGGCGCTACTGGTTTGACTACGTTGCCGAGGCGGAACACCAAACCTATCCGCACGGCGCGTGGCACGGTAATGAAGTGGCGTACGTTTTTGACAATCTCGACCTTGCCGAGCCGGTACGACAGTATGCGAACGAGCGCGACCGGACCTTTGCCGCCCGGGTTGCCGACTATTGGGCTAGCTTTGCCCGTGTAGCGGGTAACGGCTGCCACGAGCTCTCCGGGCCGGTGCGCTGGCCCGCCAGCGTGCGCGGACGAGACCGTCTGTTGCGTATCGGTTTGCACAAGCGGGCCGGTTTTAAAGTGGAAAACCGTTTTATGCGCGCGCGTCTGGCGCTGTTTCGGCGGGTGATGAAGCACCATGTGACGCTGGATTAACGCTGTCCGGAAGATCTCCGTTTGCCGCGGTACGTTCTGCAAATGGAACAATGCGTCCCACTTTAGGCGGCTAATCCTCAGCCAGCGATTACACTAAGATCGGCTCTGTTAACCCTGCATCCGCAGAACCTGCGTTCTGACGGAAGATCTGACGTTAAAATGAGGAAGAAACCATGGCCAAACCGTATGTTCGTCTGGATAAAAGTGATGCCGCCGTGCTGCTGGTCGATCACCAGACCGGATTACTCTCTCTGGTACGCGATATCGATCCCGATAAATTCAAGAACAACGTCCTTGCCCTTGGCGACCTGGCGAAGTACTTCGGTCTGCCGACTATCTTAACCACCAGCTTTGAGAACGGCCCCAATGGCCCGCTGGTGCCGGAGCTGAAAGCGCAATTCCCCGATGCGCCCTATATCGCGCGCCCGGGTAATATTAACGCCTGGGATAACGAAGATTTTGTTAAGGCAGTCAAAGCGACGGGCAAAAAGCAGCTGATTATTGCCGGGGTGGTGACGGAAGTTTGCGTGGCCTTTCCGGCGCTTTCGGCCATTGAAGAGGGGTTTGAGGTGTTTGTGGTGACCGACGCTTCCGGTACCTTTAACCCGATTACCCGCGATGCCGCCTGGGATCGTATGTCGCAGGCCGGGGTACAGCTGATGTCGTGGTTTGGCGTTGCCTGTGAACTACACCGCGACTGGCGTAATGATATCGAAGGGCTGGGAACGCTGTTCTCCAACCATATTCCGGATTATCGCAACCTGATGACCAGTTTTAACCTTCTGCAGCAAAAATAATCGCCTGCGCGGCCAGCGTTCGTCTGGCCGCTTCCTGATTCAGCATGAAACGCCGCCGGTTGGCGAAATCATCGCCGCCCCCCGGATATCGGTAATTCGGTCTGGTCCGGTGGACATATTTTTTTCACGCATTTCTGCCGTCAACAATTGGATTATCAATCATTTTTGTCTAGAGTGAGCGACATTCACGACGCATGGGTTTGTTACGTCGCGTCTCAATTCACATATGAAGAAGGATGCTCTCTCAGGCATGAACCGCAGACGTTTTCTCAAATCTTCCATGGCTGTTGCCGCCGTATGCGGAACGTCAGGAGTTGCCTCTCTATTCTCGAAGGCGGCCTTCGCCGAGGACTCGGGAATTGCCGACGGCCAGACCCGTCGCTTTGACTATTCCGTACTTCAGTCGATGGCCCACGATCTTGCGCGTCAGCCCTGGGGCGGCGCGCCGCGCGATCTGCCGCCAACCCTGGCAAACCTGACCCCGCAGGCCTACAACAGCATTCAGTATGATGCTGCGCACTCCCTGTGGAGTAATATCGAAGAGCGCAAGCTGGATATTCAGTTCTTCCACGTCGGGATGGGGTTCCGCCGCCGCGTACGGATGTTCTCCCTTGATTCACAAACCCAGCAGGCGCGGGAAATTCACTTCCGTCCCGAGCTGTTTAAATATAATGACGCCGGCGTCGACACCAAACAGCTGGAAGGCCAGAGCGATCTCGGCTTTGCCGGGTTCCGCGTGTTTAAGGCGCCGGAGCTGGCGCGCCGCGATATCGTCGCCTTCCTCGGCGCGAGCTACTTCCGCGCGGTAGACAGCACTTACCAGTACGGTCTTTCCGCCCGCGGCCTGGCGATCGATACCTTTACCGATACGCCGGAAGAGTTTCCTGACTTCACCTCTTTCTGGTTTGAGACCGTTAAACCGGGGGCGACGGTCTTTACCGTCTATGCGCTGCTCGACAGCCCAAGCGTCACCGGCGCCTATAAGTTCGTGGTTAACTGTCAGGAGACGCAGGTGATTATGGATGTGGAAAACCACATCTACGCGCGTAAAGACATCAAACAGCTGGGCATCGCGCCGATGACCAGTATGTTCAGCTGCGGCAATAACGAACGGCGGATGTGCGACACTATCCATCCGCAGATCCACGACTCCGACCGCCTGTCGATGTGGCTGGGCAACGGCGAGTGGGTGTGCCGCCCGCTGAACAACCCGCAGAAGCTGCAGTTCAACGCTTTCCAGGATAAAAATCCGCGCGGTTTTGGCCTGCTGCAGCTGGATCGCGACTTCTCCCACTATCAGGACATCATGGGCTGGTACAACAAGCGCCCGAGCCTGTGGGTAGAGCCGCGCAACCAGTGGGGTAAAGGGGCCGTCAACCTGATGGAGATCCCGACGACCGGTGAAACGCTGGACAATATCGTTTGCTTCTGGCAGCCCGAGAAGCCGGTTAAAGCCGGGGATGAGCTGGACTTCCGCTATCGACTCTACTGGAGCGCGCAGCCGCTGGTCCGTTCGCCGCTGGCGCGGGTATTGGCCACGCGCACCGGAATGGGCGGTTTCCCTGAAGGCTGGGCGCCGGGTGAGCACTACCCGGATAAATGGACCCGTCGTTTTGCTATCGATTTTGTCGGCGGCGACCTGAAGGCCGCGGCACCAAGAGGCATTGAGCCGGTGATTACCCTGTCGAGCGGCGAAGCGAAGCAGATAGAAATTCTCTACGTGGAACCGTTTGATGGCTATCGCATCCAGTTTGACTGGTACCCGACCTCGGATTCGACCGACCCGGTCGAAATGCGCATGTTCCTGCGCTGCCAGGGGGAAGCGATCAGCGAAACCTGGCTCTATCAGTACTTCCCGCCAGCGCCAGACAAGCGTAACTATGTTGACGATCGGGTAATGAAATAATTGCCCTTTATTCCGCCCGTTAAGGTAACTTAGCGGGCGTTTGTTTTTTAATCAGACTATTAATCAGAGTCCATTATGACTGACGAAAACGCGCCTGCGAGAGAAACTATCCCCGTCACCGAGTCGCTTTCTCTGCGCGCTGTGGATGAAAGCCACGTCGCTGAGCTGCATCAGCTGGTGATCAAGAACCAGCGCTGGCTCCAGCAATCGCTGAGCTGGCCCGCTGACGTCAGTCACGAAGACGAAACCCGCCGCCACGTGCAGGGCAACGTGATGCTGCACCAGCGCGGTTACGCCAAAATGTTTTTGCTCTTTCTGCGCGAAGAGATCGTCGGCGTGCTGTCGTTTAACCAGATTGAGCCGATCAATAAGACCGCATACATCGGCTACTGGATTGATGAAAGCCACCAGGGGCAGGGGCTGCTTTCTCAGGCGCTGCAGGCGCTGATGGACGCTTTTGCCCGCAGCGGGACGGTTCGCCGCTTCGTGATTAAATGTCGGGTAGCAAACCAGAGAAGCAATCAGGTCGCCCTGCGTAACGGTTTCACCCTCGAAGGGTGCCTGAAGCAGGCCGAGTATCTGAACGGTTCGTACGATGACCAGAATATCTACGGGCGCATTATTGATTGTGACACCGGGCAATTCCCGGCTCGCGGCTGACGCCTTGCCCGGGCTATGGGACGCGCTGAGATGTAGCCCGGGGAACAGCGCGCAGGGGCCTGAAGCTGATAAACCACGCGGTCGGGAGCAAAGGTTATAGAAAGCCGACAATGGGCGTGCGGGTAAAAAGTTCGTCGCCGTTTATCACTTTCTCCCCTCTGATCGAAATGGCGTCGCCCGCGCTGGCTTCAATTCGCGCCCTGTCGCCGATCGTCACCTGATGTTCAATCACCACATCGCCGCAAATCACCGCATGCCCTTCAATTAACACGCTATCGTCCAGCAGAATCGGCCCGCCGCGCAGGTGCGCATGCCCGCCGACCATCACCCGATGCTTCAGCAGGCAGTTGCCTTCGACCACCGCGTGCTCCGCCACCTGCGAGCTGTAGCGCAGGGTGGGGATGGCGTCCTCTTCCCGCCCGGCGATAATCCTCGCGTGGCCATAAACTCGCGCGTTATCGCAGACCCAGACGTCGTTTTCGTCGTTACCCTCCAGCCGCGCGCAATCGAAGATTTCCGCCCGATGCTCAACAAACGCGTGTTCGACAAACGCGTCGCCGTAAACTTGCGCCTGGTGAACGATGCGCGAAGCGCTGACCGTTGCCCGCTGATAAATGCGCAGGATTTTGTCGCTGTCGGCGGTCAGACCCTGGGCGGCGATAATAAGCGAGTGGGGGAGGATCTGCGCATTGTCGGCCAGGTGACAATAACCCCGAATCTGCGAACGCGAAACGGTGACGTTGTCACTTATACGCGCGCAGTGGCTTGCCTGCACGCTGTCCAGTCGCGCGTTATCGCTGACGATGGCGCCATGGCTGATAATGCACTCGCCGGTTAAGCGGGCATTGCCCTCGATTTTCGCACCGGCAAACACCGCGCTATTTGGGTCATAAATCCAGCACTCGCCTTCGTGGCTCAGGGCTGCTTCATTGTCCAGCCAGCCGCCTTCATCGCCGCGCTTCACGTCAGCGAAATCGCGTAAGGCGACAATTTGCCGCAGATTGACGCTATGTTTGTTTCCGTCGGCGTCATAGTGAAACTGGCGAACCTTCTCGCTGAGGTAATATTTGCGCATCTGCCTTTCTCATTACGTATGGTTAACATAAACATAGCAAAAAACGCCGTAGCGCGTTTTTGAAGGTTCCTTTAGAATGCAACTTAAGATAAATTGAAAATTTAAACAAAATGAATAAAAAGCTGGGCACAAGCCGGGTGCTGAATCTCCCGGCGGGCTATTTTGGTATGGTTCTGGGCATTATCGGCATGGGCTTCGCCTGGCGCTACGCCAGCACCATCTGGCCGGTGAGCCGGATCGTCGGCGACGGTCTGGTGGTCACGGCGACGGTCATCTGGGCGCTGCTGGCGCTGGCGTTTATCAGCCGGGCGGTCCGTTTCCCGCACAGCGTACTGCAGGAGATGCGCCATCCGGTGGCCAGCAGTTTTGTCAGCCTGTTTCCGGCGACGACCATGCTGGTGGCCATCGGCTTTGTTCCCTGGCTGCGGCCGCTCTCGCTGGTGTTATTCGCGATTGGCGTAGTGCTGCAGCTAAGCTATGCGGCCTGGCAGAGCGCCGGGCTATGGCGGGGGAAGCATCCCAATGAGGCGACCACCCCGGGTCTCTATCTGCCGACGGTGGCGAATAACTTTATCAGCGCCATGGCCTGTGGCGCGCTGGGCTTTACCGACGCCGGACTGGTGTTTCTGGGCGCCGGCTTATTCTCCTGGCTTAGCCTTGAACCGGTGATTCTGCAGCGCCTGCGCAGCGACGGCGAACTGCCGATGGCCATGCGCACCGCCCTCGGCATTCAGCTGGCGCCGGCGCTGGTGGCGTGCAGCGCCTGGCTGAGCGTGAACGGCGGCGAGGCGGATACCTTCGCTAAGCTGCTGTTCGGCTATGGTCTGCTGCAGCTGCTGTTTATGCTGCGCCTGATGCCGTGGTACCTGCGCCAGCCGTTTAACGCCTCGTTCTGGAGCTTCTCGTTCGGCATCTCCGCGCTGGCGACCACCGGCCTGCATCTCGGTCATCAGCATCCGGACGGCTTTTTCCATACCCTCGCGCTCCCGCTGTTTCTCTTCACCAATCTGATCGTCGGGCTGCTGCTGATTCGTACCTTCCTGCTGCTGATGCGCGGTAAACTGCTGATTCGCGTTGAGCGCGACACATTATTAAAAAATAAGGATTAACCATGACGCTTCGTGACGAAAATTACTTCACCGATAAATACGGGATGACCCGCACCCACTCTGAGGTGCTGCACGCCGCCACCCTGATCGCGCCGGGCAAGGCGCTGGATCTGGGCTGCGGCAACGGGCGCAATAGCCTCTACCTCGCGGCCAACGGGTTTGATGTCACCGCGTGGGATAAAAATCCGGCCAGCATCGGAAATCTTGAGCGCATTCGTCAGGCGGAAAGGCTGGAGAATCTGCGGACGGCGATTAAGGACCTTAACGCCCTCAGCTTTGACGGCGAGTATGACTTTATTCTTTCGACCGTGGTGATGATGTTCCTCGACGCGAAGACCATCCCGGGTCTGATTGCTAACATGCAGCGCTGCACCAGACCCGGCGGCTACAATCTGATTGTTGCGGCTATGGATACCGACGATTATCCGTGCAGCGTCGGCTTCCCGTTCGCGTTTAAACCGGGAGAGCTGCGCAATAATTATGAAGGCTGGACGTTACTCAAATATAACGAAGACGTCGGTGAACTCCACCGCACCGACGCCAGCGGGAACCGGATTAAGCTGCGTTTCGCCACGATGCTGGCGCGCAAACCGGCTTAACGCGCCGCTAACAGGCAGAGCTGTAATGCGGTCTGATAAGAGGCCTCAAAGGCGCGCAGCGGCAGAAACTCAAATTTCGAGTGGAAGTTGTGCGCGCCGGTAAAGAAGTTGGGCGTTAATACGCCTTTTGCCGACAGGGCCGCGCCGTCGGTGCCGCCGCGCATCGGCGTCGGTTTCGGCGTAATGCCTAAGCTTTCCATCGCTTCGAACATCAGATCAACGGCGCGGCGGTCTTCGCCGATGGCATTGCTGATGTTGCTATAGGTATCGCTGATGTGAAATTCCACCTTTCCGGTCGGATACTGCGCGGCGATTTTCTGCGCCACCTCGCTAATTTGCTGCTTACGGCGATGAAAACTTTCGAGGTCGAAATCGCGAATGCTGGCCTGCAGCAGGGTGCTGTTCTGATCGCCCTGGATACCGTTGAACCAAACGTAGCCCTCGCGTCCGGCGGTATGCTCCGGCGTTTGCTGGCGATCGAAATGGCTCATGTAATCCGTGGCCATCAGCAGCGGGTTCACCAGCACGCCCTTTGACGACATGGGGTGAGCGGTCACGCCGGTAAAGCGAATCTCCGCCGCGGCGGCGTTAAAGTTCTCATAGACGATTTCGCCGAGCTCGCAGCAGTCGATGGTCCAGGCAAAATCGACGGCAAAGCGCGCGAGATCCAGCGCCTTCGCGCCGCGCAGGCCCACTTCTTCATCCGGCACAAACGCGACCACGATGTCGCCGTGGCGGTGTTCCGCCGTCAGGTTTTCCAGCACCGTCATCACCACCGTAACGGCGGACTTGTTATCCGCCCCGAGCACGCTGGTGCCGTCGCTGAAAATAATCTCTTCATTGGGATAAGCGAGGATTTCCGGATGTTCCGCAACGCGCAGCCAGATATCTTTATCCCTGTTCAAACAGAGATCTTCACCAGTAAAACGCAGAATTTGTGGATGAATATCCGGCGACAAACCGACGTCAACGGTATCGATGTGGGTAATAAAGCCAATCCGCGGCGCGCCTGCGACGTTGCCCTTTTTCACCGCCGTGACGGTGGCGCGCTCGTCAATCACAATCTCATCCAGCCCCAGCTGGCGTAGCTCATCCGCAAGGGCCTGCGCCATCGCGTGTTGCCCGGCGGTGGTAGGCAGCGTCGTGGCTCGCGGGTCGCTTTGGCTGGTTATCGCCAGGTAGCGAAAGAAGCGTTGGGTTAATTGACTGGCCAGGGCTGATGACATAGTGATTCCTTCTTTATTCGAGTTTTCAGGTGTTTGCAATCAGGCTTTAGTGTTATGTATGGAAGGGAAAACAACAAGCTATTCATTAGCTGACAAATGAAAAAGGAAAACCTATGCAACGCAGATTCACGACGCTTGCTCTGGCGTTAGCGGCCCTGACGGCCAGCTCGGCCATTAGCGCAAAAACGCTGGTCTACTGCTCAGAAGGATCGCCGGAAAACTTTAACCCGCAACTCTACACCTCCGGGACCAGCGTGGACGCCAGCGCGGTGCCGGTCTATAACCGACTGGTCGATTTCAAAGCCGGCACCACAGAACTGGTGCCGAGCCTCGCCGAAAGCTGGGAAGTCAGCGAAGATGGGAAAGTTTATACTTTTCATTTACGCAAAGGCGTTAAATTCCAGAGTAATAAATATTTTAAACCCAGCCGCGATTTTAATGCCGACGACGTTATTTTTTCGTTTATGCGGCAAAAAGATCCTCACCATCCTTATCATAATATCTCCAGCGGCAATTACTCCAATTTTGAAAGCCTGGAATTTGGCCAGTTAATTACCGCGATTGATAAGCCTGATGAATATACGGTGCGTTTCACGCTGGCCCATCCCGAAGCGCCCTTTGTGGCCGATCTTGCCTGGTATTTCGCTTCTATTTTATCGGCGGAATATGCCGATGCGATGCTAAAAGCCGGCACGCCAGAGCGCGTGGATATGGACCCGATTGGTACCGGACCTTTCAAACTCGCGCAATATCAAAAAGATTCCCGAATTCTTTTCACCGCGTTCCCGGAATACTGGCAGGGGAAGGCGCATATCGATCGTCTCATTTTTAGTATCACGCCGGACGCCTCGGTGCGCTACGCCAAGCTGGAGAAAAACGAGTGTCAGGTGATGCCGTTCCCCAATCCGGCCGACCTGCCGCGAATGAAAGAGAACAACGCGATCAACCTGATGAGCAAAGCGGGCCTTAACACCGGTTTCCTGGCGTTTAACACCCAAAAAGCGCCGCTGGACAACGTTAAGGTGCGTCAGGCCCTGGCGATGGCGATCAATAAACCGGCGATCATTGAAGCGGTGTTCCACGGTACCGGTACGGCGGCGAAAAACCTGCTGCCGCCGGGCGTATGGAGCGCGGATAGCCAACTGAAGGATTATGACTACGACCCGCAGAAAGCCAAAGCGCTGCTGGCGGAATCGGGCGTTGCGGGGCCAATTACCATCGATCTGTGGGCGATGCCGGTGCAGCGACCCTATAACCCGAACGCCAAACGCATGGCCGAAATGATCCAGGCCGACTGGGCGAAAATTGGCGTGCAAACGAAAATCACAACCTATGAGTGGGGTGAATACTTAAAGCGGGTGAAGGATGGCGAACATCAGGCGGCGCTGATGGGCTGGACGACCGCGACCGGCGACCCGGATAACTTCTTCGGCCCACTCTTTACCTGCCAGTCGGCGAACGGCGGGTCAAACTCGGCAAAATGGTGCTATCAGCCGTTTGATAAAATTATCGCCGAGGCAAAATCGATAACCGATCGCCAAAAACGCGAAGCGCTCTATCGCCAGGCGCAGCAGATGATGCATGACCAGATGCCGGCAGTCATGATTGCCCACTCGACAATATTTGAACCGGTACGTAAAAACGTGTCAGGCTACGAAATAGACCCCTTTGGCAAGCATATTTTTTATCAGGTTGATATCAGATAAACAGCCAATCACGGCCCGCCGGTAACGGCGGGTTTATTTTTTCCAGCTACTTGACGTAGCACCGCTTTTGCCACAAAACTTACCCCTGTTATTTGCTATAACTCTTGCCGATAAATGGTATTCACAGGGATTAACCTATATGCGTACTCCGTTATTTTTTAAAGTCGCCGCGCTTGCTGGCCTGTTAGCATTGGCCGGCTGCTCATCCAAAATCGCTAAGCCGGAACAATATTCGGGATTTTTAAAAGATTACTCTAACTTAAAAGAAACCACCTCGGCGTCCGGCAAACCGGAACTGCGCTGGATTTCGCCGGATTACAATCCGAGCAACTATGACAATATCGTCTATAACCCGATCACCTATTACCCGGTACCAAAACCCACCACCCAGGTGGGCGAGAAGGCGCTCAGGGATATCCTGAATTACACCAATAAAGAGATGAAACAGGCTATTTCCGAGCGTAAACCGCTGGCAACCACCCCGGGCAAGCGCAGCCTGATCTTCCGCGGCGCCATCACCGGCGTGGATTCTAGCAAAGAAGGGCTGCAGTTCTACGAAGTGATTCCGGTGGCGATGATTATCGCCGGTACGCAGGCGGCAACGGGCCACCGTACCATGGACACCAACCTGTTTTTTGAAGGGGAGCTGATTGATGCGGCGACCAAAAAGCCGGTTATCAAAGTGGTCCGTAAGGGCGAAGGTAAAAACCTGTCCAACGAAAATACGCCGCTCACCGTCGAGACCCTGAAGCAGGTCATTGATGATATGGCGATTGACGCGGTGAAATTCGACCCCAATAACCGTTAATCAGGCGTAGCCGTGAATAAAGGCGCTAGTGGTTGATAGCGCCTTTTTCATTTCTCCTCGACGGCAGCGCGAGCGTCAGCAGCGATCCGAGCGAACCCAGGCCAGCCTGCGCCGCAGCAGCCACTGCTCCGGGCGAGCGAACATCACCAGATTTCCGACCAGGATCAGCGCCAGTCCGGCCACGGCGCTACTGTGCCAGACGTAACCTTCATAAAAAGTCGAAATAGTCAGCGCGACGAGTGGAAACAGCAGGGTGCTGTATGCCGCTTTACCCGCGCCGATTCGCCCCACCAGCGTAAAATAGGCGCCAAAGGCAATCACCGAGCCAAACACGGCGAGATACAGTAGCGCGCCCATATAGCTGAGGGTCCACTGCGGCGCGAAATTATCACCGCGAACCAGCGCGATCGCGCCCATTACCAGAGTGCCGTAAAGCATGGCCCAGCTGTTGGTGGTCAACGTCTCCAGACCGCGGCGCTGGTGGCGGATGCTGAGCATATTGCCGAGCGAAAACCCATAGGTGCCCAATGCGCTGAGGGCAATACCCAGCAGGAGCGAGGCGTTCAGGCCGCTGGCCCATAAATCATCCCAGAATAGCGTCACGATCCCCGCCAGCCCCAGCGCGGCGGCCAGCCAGAAACGGCCCGGTGGCTGCTGGCGATAGAAGAGAAAGCTATTGATCGCGTTAAACAACACCGCCATGGAGAAGATCACCGACTCCAGCCCGGTATTGATATACGCGGCGGCGGTATAGAAACACCAGAAATTAAAGCAGAAAACGCAGCAGCCCTGTAGCAGGCAAAAGAGATGGTCGCGCGCGGCCAGCGGGCGCAGGCGGCGGGTAACCAGCAGAATGGTCAACATCGCGACGCTGGCGACGGCGAAGCGCCAGAAAATAGACACCGGCGCGGCAACCGGCCCCTGCTGCAAAAAGATAGCAATCCAGGTGGTGCCCCAGATAACCACGACCAACCCGTAGAGTAATGCGTTCAAAATGTCTCTCCTGTGAGTGTTGTACCGGTCATTGTGCGGCCTCGGCGAATTCGGCGCTGTCATCAGCTTGTCGCCGACTTGCAAATTCTTGCGCTTATTTTTCATTAGCGGCGGGGGAATGCTGGTATCTGCCGGCGACTCTTCTTAGACTAGCGATCTGCGGAATCTGAACTGTGAAGGCTATGGCTTACGGGACTTTCGAAACATTGCGTCAAAAAAATGCCGTGCTGCGGGGGACGGTGAACCTCAACTCCGGTATTCAGCTGGCGGCGTGGTATAACAATCTTGATACCATCACGGTACAAAGCGACCACCATACCCTGAGCTTGTATATTGCCGATGGCTACGAAAGCTACCAAAAAACCCCCCACGGCTGGAAAAACGGCGGCGGGCCGGATCGTTTTTGCCTGATGCCGAAAGGCGATGAGAGCACCTGGGATATCCGCGGCGATCTCTCATTTGTGCATCTTTACTGCACCGATGAACACCTGCGCCGGGTAGGCGAGCAGATTTGGGACCGCAGCCCGGCCTCGTTCACGCTGCAGGAGAAAACGTTTTCCAGCGATGACAAAATCACCGCCGTCTACCGCCAGTTTCTCCTCGACAACGACTGGCAGCAGCAGGCGAATCAGCTGACGTTGAGTTCGGCCAGCACGCTGCTGCTCACTCACCTGATTCAGCACTATTCGAACGTTCAGTGGCGTTTACCGACGGTGACCGGCGGGCTGGCGCCGCACGTCTTGCGCAATCTGCTGGCATGGATTGAGGAGAACCTCGAACAGCCGCTCACTCTCGCCGATCTGGCGCAGGAAGCGGCGTTAAGCGAATACCATTTTGCGCGGATGTTTCGCCAGTCGATGAAGATGGCGCCGCATCAGTACGTTATGCAGCGCCGGATGGTTAAAGCGCAGGCGCTGATTAGCCAGAGTCGGCTGCCGTTAACCGATATCGCCATGGCCTGCGGTTTTAGCAGCGCCAGCCACTTCAGCAACCGGGTGAAAAGCGCCACCGGCCTGACGCCCTCGCAGCTACGCGCGGCGCAGCGTTGACAGCAAAACGTAGCTGACGCCGCCGAGAACCAGCCCCCAAAACGCTGAGCCGATACCGGCCAGCGTCACGCCGCTGGCGGTGACCAGAAACGTTACTACCGCCGCATCGCGCTCACTCTCATGATTCAATGCCTGAAACAGGCTGCCGCCGATGGTACCGAGCAGCGCCAGCCCGGCAAGCATCTGGACCCACGCTATCGGCAGCGCCGACATCAACGAGGTGATTGAGCCGCCAAATATCCCCGCCAGCAGATAAAACACGCCCGCCGCCGCCGCCGCGAGCCAGCGTTTTTGCGGGTCCGGATGGGCTTCCGGGCTCTGGCAAATCGCGGCCGTAATGGCGGCGATGCAGATCGAGTAGACCCCGAAAGGCGACAGCAGCAGCGCCAGGCCGCCGGTGGCGACAATAAGCGTTGAAGCGGGGACCCGATAGCCCGAGGCCTGGAGGGTGGCGAAGCCGGGGGCGTTTTGCGACGCCATGGTGACGAGGAAAAACGGTATACCGACGCTGATCAACAGCGCCGGCGTAAATTCAGGGGCGATCCAGGAAGGGGCGACAATGCTGAAGCTTATTTGTGACATTGTCACTTCTCCGCTCAATCCGGCCACCGCGCTTCCTGTCAGCAGGGCGGCGACAACCGCGAAGCGGGGAAGCCAGGCTTTGCACAGTAACCATACGGCTAACATACTGCCGCATAACAGCAGATTAGCCTGCAGGCTGGCGAAAGCCTGCATGCCAAAGCGCAGCAATATGCCGGCCAGCATCGCCGCCGCCAGCGAATGGGGAATAATCTTCATGAGCCGGGCAAATATGCCGGTGATGCCGCAAAGCACGATTAAGGCGTTGGCAAAAATAAAGACGCCAACCGCCTGGGAGAGCGTGACCCCCTGCAGGCCGCTGACCAGCAGCGCCGCGCCGGGCGTTGACCAGGCCGTCAGGATGGGCACCTTTCGCCAGACGGTGAGGGCCAGGGTGCTGATGCCCATTCCCAGACCTAAGGCGGTCATCCAGCCGGCGATTTGCGCAGCATCGGCGCCTGCCGCCGCCGCTGCCTGCCAGATAATGGCGGCAGAGCTGGCATAGCCGACCAGCACGGCGACGAAGCCGGCGAGCAGACTCGGAAAAGGGAGAGTGAAAGAGCGCATGGGGGTGCCTTGTGCGTTATAACGGTCGGTATAATGTAGCATTGTGCGTTATAACGCACAACTGGCTTTTCGGCAACGCCAGACCTGGATAGCGGAGCCCGGGTGAGCGCTATACGTCAATTCCCTGTAGAATCAGGTGAATGTGCGTATAATTCCTTCAGATATTATTGGGAGGTTGAATGAATATTGCGCAACACCTGTCGGCAACGTTAAAAACGCTGCGCCAGCAGCGCGGCTGGAGCCTGTCGCGCCTGGCGGAAGAGACCGGCGTGTCGAAGGCCATGCTGGGCCAGATTGAACGCAACGAATCCAGCCCGACGGTAGCGACGTTATGGAAAATCGCCACCGGGTTTAACGTGCCGTTTTCCGCCTTTATCGTTGCCGATGAGGCCGGTGAACCGACGGCATTTGATCCCCAGCAGCAGGCCATGGTGGTCACGCCGCTATTCCCTTGGGACCCGGTGCTGCGCTTCGATCACTTCTCCATCACCCTGGCCCCGGGCGCGCTGAGTGAGTCAACGCCGCATGAGCAAGGGGTTATCGAACATGTGGTGGTGATTAGCGGTGTGCTGGATCTTTGCCTGCAGGACAGCTGGCAATCGCTGCAGCCAGGGGAAGGGCGGCGTTTCGCCGGCGATTTAGCGCACGCCTATCGCAATAGCGGTGGGCAGACTGCCCATTTTCATTCGCTGATCCATTACCCGAAATAAAAAAGCCGCGAGTAAACTCGCGGCCAGGCAAATGACTGAGACAACAAATCACAACGTGACGAGGAAAATCCGGAATACGTGATGACTCTATCCTTAGGCACTTTTTCTGGGAAATATCTTTTCCTTCAATGCTTTGCTAAAAACTGAAAATTCCTTCCGCGGCGGCGATGGAAAATGTTTTGGCCTGCGCCAGGTTCTGACTACAATAGCCGCCATTTCGACCCCCCTATAATGGATAACGACGAGCGTATGCGCCTGCAAAACCATCATCTTGAACTACTGAGTCCTGCCCGCGATGCCGGGATCGCCCGTGAAGCGATTTTACACGGCGCGGATGCGGTCTACATCGGCGGGCCGGGCTTTGGCGCGCGCCACAACGCCAGCAACAGCCTGAGCGATATCGCCGGTCTGGTACCGTTTGCCCATCGCTACGGCGCGAAAGTGTTCGTGACCCTGAACACCATTCTTCATGATGATGAGCTGGAGCCGGCGCAGCGCCTGATAACCGACCTGTATGAAACCGGCGTCGACGCGCTGATTGTCCAGGATATGGGGGTCATGGAACTGGATATTCCGCCGATTGAGCTGCACGCCAGCACCCAGTGCGATATCCGCAGCGTTGAGAAAGCGAAATTTCTCTCCGACGTCGGCTTCAGCCAAATCGTGCTCGCCCGCGAGCTGAATCTTCAGCAGATCAAAGCGATTTACGATAACACCGACGCGACCATTGAGTTCTTCATCCACGGCGCGCTGTGCGTGGCCTATTCCGGCCAGTGCAATATTTCCCATGCTCAGACCGGGCGCAGCGCCAACCGCGGCGACTGCTCGCAGGCCTGCCGTCTGCCCTATACCCTGAAAGATGACCAGGGCCGCGTGGTGGCGTATGAAAAGCACCTGCTGTCGATGAAAGACAACGATCAGACCGCCAACCTGGCCGCGCTGATCGATGCCGGGGTACGTTCCTTCAAGATTGAAGGCCGCTACAAAGATATGAGCTATGTGAAGAACATCACCGCGCACTATCGCCAGATGCTCGACGCCATCATTGACGATCGCGGCGACCTGGCCCGCGCCTCGGCGGGGCGTACCGAACACTTCTTTGTTCCGTCAACGGATAAGACCTTCCATCGCGGCAGCACCGACTATTTTGTCAACGTGCGCAAAGGCGATATTGGCGCGTTTGACTCGCCGAAGTTTATTGGTCTGCCGGTGGGGGAAGTCCTGAAAGTCGGTAAAGATTTTCTCGACGTTGAGGTGAGCGAAACGCTGACCAACGGCGACGGCCTGAACGTGATGATCAAACGTGAAATCGTCGGCTTTCGCGCCAACACGGTGGAGAAAACCGGCGAAAACCGCTATCGCGTATGGCCGAACGAGATGCCCGCGGATTTACACAAAGTTCGTCCGCATCAGCCGTTAAACCGCAACCTCGATCATAACTGGCAGCAGGCGCTGCTGAAAACCTCCAGCGAGCGCCGCATCGCCGTCGATATCGAACTGAGCGGCTGGCAGGAGCAGCTGGTCCTGACGATGACCAGCGAAGAGGGCGTGAGCGTCACCCACACGCTGGACGGCGAGTTTGCCGAGGCGACCCAGGCGGAGAAAGCGCTGGCGAACCTGCGCGATGGCGTGGCGAAGCTCGGCCAGACCCTTTACTATTCGCGCAACGTTGAGATTAACCTGCCCGGCGCGCTGTTCGTGCCAAACAGTCTGCTGAACCAGCTGCGCCGTGAAACGGCGGAAATGCTTGATGATGCGCGTCTGAAGGCCGTGGTGCGCGGCAGCCGCAAGCCGGTTTCGGTGCCGCCGCCGGTCTATCCGGAAACGCATCTGTCGTTTCTGGCTAACGTCTACAACCACAAAGCGCGCGAGTTTTATCAACGTTACGGCGTCCAGCTGATCGACGCCGCCTATGAAGCTCATGAAGAGAAGGGCGACGTGCCGGTCATGATTACCAAGCACTGCCTGCGCTTTGCCTTCAACCTGTGTCCGAAACAGGCCAAAGGTTCGATTAAAAGCTGGAAAGCGACGCCAATGCAGCTGATCCACGGCGATGAAGTGCTGACGCTGAAGTTTGACTGCCGCCCATGCGAAATGCACGTGGTCGGCAAGATAAAAAACCATATCCTGAAAATGCCGCTGCCGGGCAGCATCGTGGCGTCCGTGAGTCCCGATGAGCTGATGAAAACCCTGCCGAAACGCAAGGGCGCCTGATAACGAAATCGCTACTGGTAGTGATGCATTTTTGGTTTCCGCGCATTCTGCCAGTGGTGCTGCTCGCGCAGGTCGGAGGCGGCGTCTTCCGCCTGGCTGCGCAGCTCGTCGCTATCGGCTTCGTGCTGTAACTGCTGTTCGAGACTCTGTACCGGGAAGAAATCGTGTCCGTGCTGGCGGGCCAGCACGTGCCCGGAAAACAGGGCGCACGCCAGCAGTAATGTTGAAACGCTTCTTCTGAACATCTCTTTTTCCATGCTATCGGCGAATGGGGCTACTATGCCAGGGGCTGGGTGAGATTATTACGTCGGTTGGCAAAGAAGCGAAAAGCCTTTGTCAGCATCGCCTGACGGATGGCGAAAAAAAGCCCGATGGTGTCGCCATCGGGCCGAATAACATTACGTGACGGGCGGATCAGGCCTTCAGCCCGGCGGCCGTCATCAGCAGCCGAAATCCCATGCTTACCGCCGCCAGCGCCAGCACGCTGCCTCCCCACAGGACCACCATCCATAACGTGCGCTTAAGCCATACTCGTTGCATCAGTGATACCCCTCGCCGTGTTGAACTTTGCCGCGAAAAACGTAGTAGCTCCAGAAGGTGTAGCCGAGGATCACCGGCAGAATAAGCAGCGCACCAACCAGCATAAAGCCCTGGCTTTGCGGCGGCGCGGCGGCCTGCCAGAGGGTGATGCCCGGTGGAATAATATACGGCCAGATACTGATCCCCAGCCCGCTAAAGCCGAGAAAAATCAGCCCCAGCGTGAGGACAAACGGCAGCAGGTGGCTGGCGCTGTTGCGCAGTGCTCGCCACAGCCAGGCGCTTAACGCCGCGACCAGCAGCGGTACCGGCAGCAGGAAGAAGAGATTTGGCAAGCTAAACCAGCGCTCGGCGACGGCCGTCTGCGCCAGCGGGGTCCAGATGCTGATGGCGACAATTACCGCCAGCAGCGCCAGCAGCAAACCGCGCGCGGTCACGCGCATATTGCGGTGGAGCGCATTCTCGCTCTTCATCACCAGCCAGCTGGCGCCCAGCAGCGCATACGCAATGCACAGTCCCAGGCCGCAGAACAGGGTAAACGGCGTAAACCAGTCAAACATCCCGCCGCTGAAGCTGCGGCCGCTGACCGCGAAGCCGTTGATCACCGCGCCGACGACCATCCCCTGGGTGAAGGTGGCCAGAATCGAACCGCCCATAAAGGCGCGATCCCAGAACGGGCGGTGCGATGGCGTCGCGTTAAAGCGGAATTCAAAAGCGACGCCGCGGAAAATAAGCCCGATCAGCATCAGGGTAAGGGGGATCGCCAGCGCGTCGATAATTACCGCATAGGCCAGCGGAAAAGCGCCAAACAGGCCCGCGCCGCCGAGTACCAGCCAGGTCTCATTGCCATCCCAGACCGGCGCGACGCTGTTCACCATGACGTCGCGATCCGCCGCGTCCCGCGTGGTACTGAATAAAATGCCAATGCCCAGGTCGAAGCCGTCCATCACGATATACATCAGGGTGGCGAAGACGATGATGACAAACCAAATAACCGATAAATCGATACCCATTACCAGGACTCCTTCTGCTGTACATGGTCCGTTGCGGCGGAAAGCGGGCGGGCAGGCGTACCGGAGCCAGGCGGCTGAGCGTCCTGCGGCCCTTTGCGAATCAGACGCAGCATATAGCTATAACCGACGCCGAATACCGAAGCGTAGACGACGATAAACGTCAGCAGACTGATGGACATATGCAGGTCGCCGTGAGCGGAGACGGCATCTGCGGTACGCTGTACGCCGTAGACGACCCACGGCTGGCGGCCCACCTCGGTGGTCACCCAGCCCGCGAGGATAGCGATAAGCCCCGATGGCCCCATCCATAGCGCAAAGCGTAAAAAGGGTCGGGAGTGATAGAGGCGACCGCGATAGCGCAGCCACAGGGCCAGCGCGCCGAGCAGGATCATCAGCATGCCGAGGCCGGCCATCAGACGGAAGGACCAGAACACGATGGTGGCGTTAGGGCGATCTTCCGCCGCGAACTCTTTCAGCGCGGGAACCTGTTTATCCAGGCTGTGGGTGAGGATCAGGCTGCCGAGGGCCGGGATTTCCAGACCATAGCGCGTCCGTTCCTGCTGCATATCCGGCCAGCCGAACAGCAGCAGCGGGGTGGGTTCTCCGGGGATATTCTCCCAGTGACCCTCGATAGCGGCGATTTTCGCCGGCTGGTGCTTGAGCGTATTCAGCCCGTGCATATCGCCAATCATGGCCTGAACCGGGGCGACAATCAGCGTCATCCACAGCGCCATGGAGAACATCGCGCGAACGGCGGGCGTGTTGTTGCCGCGCAGCAGGTGCCAGGCGGCCGATGCGCCGACGAACAGCGCGCTGCTGAGAAAGGCCGCCACCGACATATGCAGCAGACGGTAGGGAAACGACGGGTTAAAGATAACCGCGAACCAGTCCACCGGCACCACCTGGCCATTGATGATCTCAAACCCCTGCGGCGTTTGCATCCAGCTATTGGACGCGAGGATCCAGAAGGTGGAGATTATCGTCCCCAGCGCCACCATGCAGGTGGCGAAGAAGTGCAGGCCCGGCCCGACGCGGTTCCAGCCGAACAGCATGACGCCGAGGAATCCGGCTTCAAGGAAGAAGGCGGTCAGAACTTCGTAGGTCAGCAGCGGGCCGGTTATGCTCCCGGCAAACTCGGAGAATCCGCTCCAGTTGGTACCAAACTGGTAGGCCATGACCAGACCTGAGACCACTCCCATGCCGAAGTTGACGGCGAAAATTTTCGACCAGAAGTGGTAGAGCGAGCGCCAGGTCGGGTTTTTCGTTTTTAACCATAAGCCTTCGAGAACCGCCAGGTAGCTGGCTAACCCGATGGTGATGGCGGGGAAGATGATATGAAATGACACGGTGAAGGCGAACTGGATCCGCGCCAGGTGGAATGCATCAAGACCGAACATGCAGAACTCCGCAATAAAATTGATTCAGCGCAATTCTAGGCCTCCGCTATGGCGGATAGCAGGAACAGAAACCCTGTTTTTATCTATAACAGTTATGGATTTGAGTTTCGGTTATCTTGTGATAAATCCTTTTTTTCTAAAATCAAGCTATTTCACACCCGCGGATAGTATGTTATTTTAATTAGACGTTAGCGCTGCAAGTCAGCATTTAAACGTTCCTTTGGGTAAGCAATATTTATATATCTATTATAAATATAGATGTGCTGAATAATTCATAAATTGTGTATCAATCCTACAATAAAATAATTGATTGTTTTTACTGCACGCACGTATGCCTTCATTAACGCTGGTTTCGTATGCTGTGGGTTTTAATCTGGGATTTTAACTCAGCCTGATTTGAGCGCTGAGTTAAGGATATGTTTAATACATACCCGTAATTTTATGGGTTGTTATTGGATAGTGTATTTATTGATTATATTTTACAGAGGATGTGATTGTGTCGACTAATGGACTTCGTAGCTTATGTACTGTTTTGTTAATTATGACTTTTTTCTGGATACTGGTTGTTAGTGGGATGGTTATGCTATTTTAAATAATAGCTTATCGTTTAATCACCTGAGTTTATTCTGCATCAGGTGGATATATGAGCAATAAACGAATGGCTTAGCTGTAAGTAATTCGTGCTATCGCCAATGCCAATCTTTGTAAATAGGTCAGTATATAAATACTGGCCTATTTTATAAACTGATATACAATTATGCTGACATTTTCTTGCGGATTGTTATATGAAAAAGTACCAGCAGCTGGCGCAGCAGATTACCGAACAGATTGGCCTTGGGGTGTGGTTACCCGGCGACCGGCTGCCCTCACTGCGTGAACAGGTGGTCAGCAGCGGGATGAGTTTCATGACCGTCAGCCACGCCTACCAGCTGCTGGAAAGCCAGGGCCGGATCATTGCCCGCCCGCAGTCCGGCTATTATGTCGCGCCGCAGCCGATCAAACAGCGCCAGCCTGAGCCGCCCGCCCAGGTGACGCGCGATGAGTCCGTTGATATCAACACCTACATTTTCGAGGTGCTGCAGGCCAGCCGTCAGGCGTCCATGCTGCCCTTTGCCTCCGCTTTTCCCGATCCGCGCCTGTTTCCGCTGCCGCAGCTTAACCGCTCTCTGGCGCAGGTCAGCAAAACCGCCACCGCCATGAGCGTGATTGAAAACCTGCCGCCGGGGAATGATGAACTCCGCCATGCCATTGCCCGCCGCTACGCGCTGCAGGGAATGAATATCTCGCCGGATGAAATCGTCATCACCGCCGGAGCGCTGGAGGCGTTGAACCTTAGCCTGCAGGCCGTTACTGAACCGGGCGATTGGGTCGTTGTGGAAAACCCCTGCTTCTACGGGGCGCTGCAGGCGCTGGAGAGGCTGCGCCTGAAGGCGCTGTCGGTGGCGACCGATGTCAAAGAGGGCATTGACCTCGACGCGCTGGAGCAGGCGTTGCAGAATTACCCGGTTAAAGCCTGCTGGCTGATGACCAACGGGCAAAATCCGCTCGGCTTTACCCTCAGCGCGGAGAAAAAAACGCAGCTGGTCGCGCTGCTGGCGCGCTACAAGGTGATGCTGATTGAAGATGATGTCTACAGCGAGCTCTATTTCGGCCGCGAGAAACCGCTGCCGGCAAAGTACTGGGATCGCGACGATATGACGCTGCACTGCAGCTCTTTTTCCAAGTGCCTGGTCCCCGGGTTCCGCATTGGTTGGGTGGCGGCGGGCAGGCACGCCCGACGCATTCAGCAGCTACAGCTGATGAGCACGCTCTCAACCAGTTCACCCATGCAGTTGGCGCTGGTGGATTACCTCTCGACCAAGCGCTATGACGCCCATTTGCGGCGTTTGCGCCGCCAGCTTGCCGAGCGCAAGCAGCTGGCCTGGCAGGCGCTGCTGCGCCATCTGCCCGCAGAGGTGAAAATCCATCATAGCGACAGCGGCTATTTTCTCTGGCTTGAGCTCCCCGCCGGGAGCGACGCGGGGGAGCTGAGCGCCCGCGCGCTGGCGTATAATATCAGCATTGCGCCGGGGAAAATGTTCTCCACCTCCGCCAGCTGGACCGCATTTTTTCGCTTTAATACCGCGTGGGGCTGGGGCGAAAGAGAGGAGCAGGGGGTTAAGCGGCTGGGCGAACTGATTCGCGAGATGCTGGCGTAGCTGGGATGGCGGTCCGCTTGCCCGGGCAGGGGAAGTTTATTGGCGCCCGGGCAAGCGCAGAATATCCCTGACCGGTCCGGCCGCCACCCGGCAAAAAACCGCGGCGGCAGAGAAAACGGTTTTTTCATTTATCCGGGGTTTTGTTTATATCCAGCGGTTATCACTTTCCTTAAAAATATGCCGCTGACGCAGGCTGAATATCATGCCCGTTATTATTGTTTCGCGGTAAACCATATGAAATTTGCATAGTCATATTAACTCGCTAACCGCTTGTCTATAATCCGCAAAGTCAGCCCGTGTCGCACGTTTTGTGCGTAATGCGCCCCTTGTCACAACCTGAATAAATTTCCCCGGGAGGCCATAGCGCGCCGTCTACTGTTATTAAGGGAGATATTTTTACGGCATGGCTGCCGCTCATTTTCTTGTGACAGGAGTAAGACCCGATGAGCAAAAAAATTGCCCGTGGCAGCCTTTGCGTGCTGGGTATGGTTTGCCTGACGGCGCAGGCCGCCGAGCCGCCGACATCTCTCGATAAAGGCGAAGGCCGTCTCGATATTATCGCCTGGCCGGGATATATCGAACGGGGACAGACCGATAAAAGCTACGACTGGGTAACTCAGTTTGAAAAAGAATCCGGCTGTCAGGTCAACGTCAAAACCGCCGCCACGTCCGACGAGATGGTCAGCCTGATGGCGAAAGGCGGTTATGACCTGGTCACCGCGTCCGGCGACGCCTCGCTGCGCCTGATTATGGGCAAGCGCGTGCAGCCGATTGACACCGCGCTGATCGCTAACTGGAAGTCCCTCGACCCGCGCGTGGAAAATGGCGCGTGGTTCAACGTCAACGGTAAGGTTTACGGCACTCCCTACCAGTGGGGGCCGAACCTGCTAATGTACAACACGAAAACCTTCCCGACGCCGCCGGACAGCTGGAGCGTGGTGTTCGTCAAACAAAACCTGCCGGACGGTAAAACCAACCTGGGCCGCGTGCAGGCCTATGACGGGCCGATTTATATTGCCGATGCCGCGCTGTTCGTCAAAGCCACCCAGCCGCAGCTGGGTATCAGTGACCCCTATCAGCTTACCGAAGCGCAATATCAGGCGGTACTCAAGGTGCTGCGCGATCAGCACGCCCTGATTCATCGCTACTGGCACGATACCACCGTACAGATGAGCGATTTTAAAAACGAAGGCGTCGTGGCCTCCAGCGCCTGGCCCTATCAGGCCAACGGTCTGAAGGCGGAAGGTCAGCCGATTGCGACCGTTTTCCCGAAAGAGGGCGTCACCGGCTGGGCGGATACCACTATGCTGCATAGCGACGCGAAACACCCGGTCTGCGCCTATAAATGGATGAACTGGTCGCTGACGCCGAAAGTGCAGGGGGATGTCGCGGCCTGGTTTGGTTCGCTACCGGTGGTACCTGAGGGGTGCAAAGCCAGCGCGCTGCTGGGGGACAAAGGCTGCGAGACCAATGGTTACAACGAATTTGCCAAAATCGCGTTCTGGAAAACGCCGGTAGCGGAAGGCGGGAAATTTGTTCCCTATAGCC
Organism: Klebsiella sp. CN_Kp106; assembly: GCF_040064575.1. NCBI lineage: Bacteria > Pseudomonadati > Pseudomonadota > Gammaproteobacteria > Enterobacterales > Enterobacteriaceae > Klebsiella > Klebsiella sp. CN_Kp106. The sequence goes on from NZ_JBEAIG010000057.1 coordinate 55,819, forward strand.
GCTGGACCCAGGATTACATTGCGATTATGGGCGGTCGTTAAGTCGCCGGAGGCGAAGAACATGCACGCGGTAGAGTTCGATAATGTTTCGCGGCTGTACGGCGACGTGCGGGCGGTGGACGGCGTCAGCATCGCCATTCGCGATGGCGAATTTTTCTCCATGCTGGGGCCCTCCGGCTCCGGCAAAACCACCTGCCTGCGCCTGATTGCCGGGTTTGAACAGCTTTCGGGCGGCGCCATTCGCATTTTTGGTAAAGCGGCCAGCGAACTGCCGCCGTGGCAGCGCGACGTGAATACGGTGTTCCAGGATTACGCGCTGTTTCCTCATATGTCGGTCCTCGATAACGTCGCCTACGGGCTGATGGTCAAAGGCGTCGGTAAGAAAGCGCGGCATGCCCGCGCGCTGGAGGCGCTGGAGAAGGTCGCGCTCGCGTTTGTCCACGCGCGCAGGCCATCGCAGCTTTCCGGCGGCCAGCGCCAGCGGGTGGCGATCGCCCGCGCGCTGGTGAATCAGCCGCGCGTCCTGCTGCTGGATGAGCCGCTCGGGGCGCTGGATTTAAAACTGCGTGAACAGATGCAGCTGGAGCTAAAGAAACTGCAGCAGGCGCTGGGCATTACCTTTATTTTTGTGACCCACGATCAGGGCGAAGCCCTGTCGATGTCCGATCGCGTGGCGGTGTTTAATAATGGGCGAATCGAACAGGTTGATGCGCCCCAGGACCTCTATTTGCGGCCTAAAACGGCGTTTGTGGCCGGCTTTGTCGGCACCGCCAACGTATTCACCAGCGAGCAGGCGCACAAGCTGTGCGCGATGGCGGGAACGTGGTCGCTGCGCCCGGAACATATCCGGCTGAACGTTGCCGGGGAGATCCAGACGGAGGGCGTTGTGCAGGCGGTGCAGTATCAGGGGGCCGCGACCCGCGTCGAACTCAAGCTGGCGAACGGCGAGAAGCTGTTGGTGAGCCAGGCGAATAGTGATGGTCATGCCGCGCTAAACGCGCCGCCGGTAGGGCAAACGGTGCTGGCTTCGTGGTCGCGAGCGGCGATGGTGCCGCTGGAGAGCGGAGGCTGATATGACGATGGCGATTCCGTCCGCCACCACCGGGCGCGTATCCGCGCTGTTCTGGCGTAAACCCTCGCTGGCCCTGTTTTTGCTTCTGCTTGGCCCGCTCATGTGGTTTGGCATTGTCTATCTGGGATCGTTGCTGACTCTGCTATGGCAAAGCTTTTACACCTTCGACGATTTCACCATGTCGGTCACTCACGACCTGACGCTGGCCAATCTGCAGGCGCTGTTTAACCCGGCGAACTACGACATCATTATTCGTACCCTGACGATGGCGCTGTCGGTGACCGTCGCCAGCGCGATTCTGGCCTTGCCTATGGCCTGGTACATGGCCCGCTATACCCGGGGCAAGATGAAGGCGTTTTTCTACATCGCCGTGATGCTGCCGATGTGGGCAAGCTATATCGTCAAAGCCTATGCATGGACGCTGCTGTTGGCGAAAGATGGCGTTGCGCAGTGGTTCCTGCGCCATCTTGGCCTGGAAAGCGTACTGAGCATGGTGCTGACGATTCCGGCGGTCGGCGGCAATACGTTATCGACGTCCGGACTGGGTCGCTTCCTGGTGTTCGTCTATATCTGGCTGCCGTTTATGATCCTGCCGGTGCAGGCCGCGCTGGAACGCCTGCCGCCATCATTGCTTCAGGCCTCTGCCGATCTGGGCGCTCGTCCGCGCCAGACCTTCCGCTACGTGGTGCTGCCGCTGGCGATTCCCGGCATTGCCGCAGGTTCGATTTTTACCTTCTCCCTGACGCTCGGCGATTTTATCGTACCGCAGCTGGTGGGGCCGCCGGGGTTCTTTATCGGCAATATGGTCTATTCCCAGCAGGGGGCGATTGGCAATATGCCCATGGCGGCGGCGTTTACCCTGGTGCCCATCGTGCTGATTGCCCTTTATCTGGCGTTTGTGAAACGTCTGGGAGCGTTTGATGCACTCTGAACGCGCACCGCTGCTCCTGAAAGTGGCAACCTGGGGAGGGGTGATCTTTCTCCATTTCCCGCTGCTGATTATCGCGCTCTATGCGTTTAATACCGAAGACGCCGCCTTCAGCTTTCCGCCACAGGGCCTGACGCTGCGCTGGTTTAGCGAGGCGGCGGGGCGCGGGGATATTATTGATGCCGTGACGTTGTCACTTAAAATCGCCGCGCTCTCCACCGCTATCGCTCTGCTACTTGGCACGCTGGCTGCAGGTGCGCTATGGCGCAGCACGTTTTTTGGCAGGAACGCCGTCTCGCTACTGCTGCTGTTGCCGATAGCACTGCCCGGCATCATCACCGGACTGGCGCTGCTCACTGCCTTCAAGGCCGTCAATCTGGAACCCGGATTGCTGACGATCGTCGTGGGGCATGCGACGTTCTGCGTCGTTGTGGTGTTTAACAACGTCATTGCCCGCTTTCGCCGGACCTCCTGGAGCCTGGTAGAGGCGTCGATGGACTTAGGCGCTACGGGCTGGCAAACCTTTCGCTATGTGGTGTTGCCCAATTTGGGCTCGGCGCTGCTGGCGGGAGGCATGCTGGCGTTTGCCCTGTCGTTTGATGAAATTATCGTCACCACGTTCACCGCCGGGCACGAGCGCACGCTGCCGCTCTGGCTGCTCAATCAGCTCGGACGCCCGCGCGATGTCCCGGTGACCAACGTGGTTGCGCTGCTGGTGATGCTGGTGACGATGATGCCGATTCTGGGGGCCTGGTGGCTCACCCGTGACGGCGACGTCAGCGCTGAAAACGGAAAGTAAAATATCGATACAGGATAATGCTATGCAAAATAACCTTTTAATTAACGGTAAGTTAGTGGCTGGAGAAGGCGAGACCGTGCCGGTGTTTAATCCCGCCACCGGTGAAGAGATCCTGTCGATTGCTGAGGCCACGGCGGCGCAGGTAGACGCTGCGGTTGAGGCCGCGGATCGGGCCTTTGTTAGCTGGAGTCAGACCACGCCGAAGTTCCGCGCCGAATGTCTGTTGTCGCTGGCGGACGTGATTACTGAACATGCGCAGGCGCTGGCTGAGCTTGAATCGCTCAACTGCGGTAAGCCGCTGCACTGCGTGGTCAACGATGAGCTACCGGCGGTCGCCGATGTCTTCCGCTTCTTTGCCGGCGCGGCCCGCTGTCTGCCGGGCATGGCGGCGGGTGAGTATCTCGAAGGCCACACCTCCATGATTCGCCGCGACCCGGTTGGCGTGGTGGCCTCCATCGCGCCCTGGAACTACCCGCTGATGATGGCGGCATGGAAGCTGGCCCCGGCGCTGGCGGCAGGCAACTGCGTGGTGATCAAACCCTCGGAGATCACCCCTTTAACGGCACTCAAGCTGGGTGAGCTGGCAAAAGACGTTTTCCCGGCCGGGGTGCTTAACGTGCTGTTTGGCCGCGGTGCAACGGTCGGCGATCCGCTGACCGCTCACGCGAAGGTCCGCATGGTGTCGTTGACCGGTTCGATCGCCACCGGCGCGCATATCATCGGCCATACCGCATCGTCGATTAAACGTACGCATATGGAACTGGGCGGGAAAGCGCCGGTTATCGTCTTTGATGACGCGGATATCGACGCGGTGGTGGAGGGCGTACGGACCTTTGGGTTCTATAACGCAGGCCAGGACTGTACCGCCGCCTGCCGGATTTACGCTCAGGCCGGAATTTATGACCAGCTGGTGGAAAAACTCGGCGCCGCGGTCGCCAGCCTGAAGATGGGCCCGCCGGAAGACGAAACGACCGAGCTGGGGCCGCTGAGCTCGCAGGCGCATCTGGACAGAGTCTGCGCCGCCGTCGATGCCGCCCGCGCGCTACCGCATATTCAGGTGGTCACCGGCGGCAGCAAAGCGCCAGGCAACGGTTACTACTATCAGCCGACGCTGCTGGCGGGAGCGAAGCAGGAAGATGCGATTGTCCAGCGCGAGGTCTTCGGCCCGGTGGTCAGTATTACCTCATTTCATGACGAAGAGCAGGCGCTGAGCTGGGCCAACGATTCGCAGTATGGTCTGGCTTCGTCGGTCTGGACCAGGGACGTCGGCAGGGCGCATCGCCTGAGCGCGCGTCTGCAGTATGGCTGCACCTGGGTTAACACCCATTTCATGCTGGTGAGCGAAATGCCGCACGGCGGGCAGAAGCTTTCGGGCTACGGCAAGGATATGTCGATGTACGGTCTGGAGGATTACACCACGATCCGGCACGTCATGATTAAGCACGGATAGGACGCGTTCGTGATAATCGCGAAGCGGACAGATTACCCTGCTAATAGTTAGTCATAGCAAAAAAAGCTAAAACGGAAGCGCTGGTTTATGAGAATATTCTCATGCCCCTTCAAGAGCTAAGCCATAATGAGTGCCGGAGATAAGCGCCGGATGGGGCTGGTACCCCCCAAGGTGCAGGATGCACCCTTAACGGGACACTGCAACGATTGATAATGATTCGTAAGCCCCTGCATGATATGCAGGGGCTTTTTGTTGTTCGGTCGCTGCGGGTTTGTTACTGCGAGTGCGCCTGATATCGTAGCGTCATCAATTTATTACGTATCAGGTCATCTGGTTTTTCGAAAATGATTATCAGACTAACGTTTTGTTTTTTTGCTCGGTAAACTCGCCTGGCGACGTTCGCGAACATAGGAAAAAAGATTATAAATTGCAGCAATGAGTAAAATAAGCGCCACAATGAGAACGGCGATTCCTGACATGTACCACCTCAAAAATAAATGAGTAAAAAACAAGCTTCGCATAACTTGTGATTATGAATGTATGATTTTGTGCTAAATAACGCAAATGATATTTCTTATCATTTAAAACCTGGCGGGGATGTCTGGCTGTCTGCTGCCGTTGTAATCTATTGATGTATAAATAATTTCTAATTATGGGGTCATTCTACTGCAATCCTGTCTGCCCTGGAACCTGCTAATAATGATGATCGCATACCGGCATCGCGTCCAGGCGAGTATAAAGAACAGTAAACAATTCCCCACCTGTATGAAAAGCGCCTTTGTTTTTAACTCTACCGTTAAGCGCTGGTGGTCGTGCCGGGATGATATTAAGGTCCGGCATTAACCCTATTAATAATCATGTTATTGAACGCGGCAGATGAAATTATTATGCCTGCGATCGGCAATATAAATCCGGTGAAATTTATTCGCGCGCGATAATCTTTAGATTCTGTGTAATTGTAATATTTATGTTAAATATTACGCATATCCAGGACGTGGATAAGAGAAAGGACGCAGGTTTGACTTTCTATAGCCGCTCATGCGAACATTCGGCGCAATTTGTTGCTTCGAAGTTGATATTGTTTTGAAAAAAATAGCGTGTTTCCTTTTTGTGGCCTGCGCCACGGCGATGCTTTACGGGAATTTTCCGGCCAAACAGATTATGGGCTGTGAAGAGCAGGGCGTCGCGGAACCGGTCTGCATGGCGGCCGCATGGGATAGTGAAAAAGTCGATCTTTTGCCGGCCTGGAATCCCGACGTCCAGAAGCTGATTACCGCGCAAAAGACCCTGTCTGCTGCGGAGCCGGGGTCTTTCAAATCGTAAAAAAGCAGCCTTCACGGGCTGCTTTTTTAGGTTTCATTGCTGAGTAAAATCGCTAAAACCAACCAAAACGAACGGATAACAGGCCGATAAGCGCAAGTGCCGCGCCGACATTTATCAGAAGGACGGTTTTGCTGGAAACATCCATAACGCCACCTTTATAAATAAGCCTCTACATTTATAGTACGAGCTCAAAGTTTGCGCTATCGGACAAAGACGAATCGGGCGTTTTTCTGAAATTAACCCTGTTACCTGTTTTAAAATACCATAATCTCTGACGCACTCTGGGGGTGCGAAAAGGCATCGCGGTCGGCGAAAATGCCAGTCAGGGAAGGAAGAAGAAAAATGACGTTATACCAGAAAATGCTGATTTTTTACGGAGTTATGGGCTTCATCTGCGCGGTAATCAGCTGGTTCTTAACGAAAGAGAGCCGCTGGATCCGCCTGCTGGCGGCGCTGTTGATTGGTGCGACATGGCCGTTCAGTTTTCCCATGGCGCTGCTGGTCTCCCTGTTTTGAAGGAAAAATCGATGGCTCACTCTTGGTTATGACTGTATAAAAAAACAGTCATCACTCACGGAGCCTTTTCGATGCTTAGTTTTTACTCTTCACAGGCTGGCGCTATAGTGCGCTGGCTCGACCTGCCCGGTCGCGGCGACCCTGTTGTTTTTATCCACGGCCTGGGCTGCGCCTCGACCTATGACTATCCGCGCGTTGCCGCCGACCCGGCGCTGGCCGGGCGGCGAATGATTCTTGTCGATTTACCCGGTTTCGGCTACAGCGATAAACCCGAGTCCTTCGGCTACCGTATTGGCGATCAGGCCGGGGTGGTGGTTGAGCTGCTGGACCGCTTAGGGCTTGAGCGCTGCTATCTATATGGCCACAGCATGGGGGGCAGCGTCGCGATTGAAGCGGCCGAGCGGCTCGCCGGACGGGTGCGGGCGCTGCTGGTGGCCGAGCCTAATCTCTATCCCGGGGGCGGCATGTACAGCAGACGTATCGCCGAACAAACTGAAGAACGCTTTATTGCTCGCGGCTACGCCGACATGCTTTCCGCCGACGCTTCGCCTTGGGCCGGCTGTCTGCAAAACAGCGCCCCCTGGGCGGTGTGGCGCGGCGCGACCAGCCTGGTGAAGGGCGTTAATCCCTCCTGGTTTAGCCGCTTTATCCACTTATCCTGTCCTAAGGCTCTGATATACGGTGAAGATTCGCTACCGGCCCGGGAAGCGACGGATAGCGAAGCCGCCGGGATCCCGCTGCTGGTGATACCCCAGGCCGGGCACTCAATGGCGTGGGAAAACCCATCGGCGCTGGCCCGTACGCTGGCCGATTTTTACTCCACCATAGAGGCAGAAGCCTGATTCGTGATCGCCGCATATAAAAAGAAACTATATTTCATTTATTTTGATATATGGTTTCTTTTATTCATGGCGAGCGTGAAATGCGAAAAATCACTATCCTGGGTATCTCGGCTTTACTCTTTACACCGCTGCTTCTGCAAGGGTGCGCGACGCAAACTCCGCGCGGGACGACCTCCCGTCCGCAGCTTACTGCGGCAGAAGCGGCAACCTTCACCATTGAGCGCTATTTTGCGCAAGGCGGCGCGTTAAGTGCCCCCGATGGCCCCTGGTCGCCATCGCCAGTTCACCTCCCGCAAACCGAGAGTGCGTGGCGCGTGGCGCCGTCGGGAGCGCCGTTCACCCGCATTCAGCAGGCGGTTAACGCGGCAATAGACCAGCATGGGGCGCAGGAGGCGCGCATCTATATCCGCATCGAACCGGGCATCTATCGGGAGACGGTCTATATCCCTGAAGGCGCGCCGCCGATAACCCTCTACGGCGCCGGAGATAGTCCTGAAGAGGTGAGAATTGAGCTGGCAATAGACTCGCAGCTCTCGGTAGCGCGCTATCGCCAGCGGGTAAATAGCCAACAGCAATACCGCGAAGGCGATCCGGCATGGTATCAGTATGCGCTGTGCGCCGGGCGAACCAGCAAGACGATAGGCACCAACTGCGCGGCGGTGGTCTGGTCGCAAAGTGCAGATTTTCAGCTGCTGAATCTCAGCGTAGCCAATAGCCTGCTGGATACCGTCGACGGTGGGACGCATCAGGGCGTGGCGCTGCGGACGGACGGCGATCGCGTGCAGCTGGAGAACGTCCGCCTGCTCGGACGTCAGGACACGCTCTACGTAAATACCAGCAATCGGCGCAATGAGGCGGTAACCGACCGTATCAGCCGGGTATACGTGAAAGACAGCTACGTCGAAGGGGATGTGGACTACGTCTTTGGCCGGGCGAACGCCGTTTTTGATAACGTCCATTTTCACACCGTCTCAACGCGCCGCTCGCCCGAGGCATACGTGCTTGCGCCGAATACGTTGCCGGATAATCCATACGGCTTTCTGGTGAAGAATAGCCGCTTTACCGGTGACGGCGGCTATCAGGGCAACTTCAAGGCGAAGCTGGGCCGCGCCTGGGATCAGGGGGCGGGGAAGACCGGTTATTTAGCGGGTAAAACCGCTAACGGGCAGGTGCTTATTGCCAACAGTACTATCGATCAAAGCTACGATCGGCTTTCCCCCTGGGGCGCTGCGGCCACCACCGCCCGGCCGTTCCGCGGCAACACTTCCGCAGAACGGCAGCTTGATGATGTTGCCTTCAATCGCCTGTGGGAATTCAATAACCGCTGGCAGCCCTGAGGCTTAAAACGGGAGCTCGCGCGGGACCGTTTGCAGCGTTATCCAGCGTAGCTCGGTAAACTCGTCAATTCCCGCGCGTCCGCCAAAGCGGCCGTAGCCTGACGATTTGCAGCCGCCAAACGGCATTTGCGCTTCGTCGTGTACGGTGGGGCCGTTGATGTGGCAAATGCCGGTTTGCAGATTTTGCGCCAGGTTCCACGCCCTGGCGCTGTCCCGGCTGTATATCGCCGACGAGAGGCCATATTCGCTTTCATTGGCGACGGCCAGCGCTTCGGCTTCGTCCTTAACGCGAATAATCGATTTCACCGGACCGAACGACTCCTCATGCCAGATGCGCATTTCCCGGGTGACGCCATCAAGCAGGGTGGCGCGCATTTGCGTCGAATCGGATAGGCCGCCGGCCAGCAGGCGCGCCCCCTTCGCCAGCGCGTCCTCTATCAAGGCATTGCAGCGGGTGACGGTCTTCATGTCCACCACCGGGCCGAGCAGGCTGGCGGGCAGGGCGGCGGCGCGTCTGGCCAGCTGCGCCACAAACGCTTCCGCGACGGTCGCGTCAACGATGATGCGCTCGGTGGACATGCAGATTTGTCCGGCGTTGGCGAATGCGCCAAAAATTGCGCCTGCGGCGGCCTGTTCGAGATCGGCGTCATCCAGCACCAGCAGCGGCGCTTTGCCGCCGAGTTCCAGCACCGCGGGTTTCAGATGTTCGCCGCAGGTGCGGGCGATTATCCGTCCCACCGGCGTGGAGCCGGTGAAATTGATGCGGCGTACGGCGGGGTGGGCAATCAGTAACTCCACCAGCGCAGGCGCGTCGGCGGGGGCGCAGGTCAGATAATTGACCACGCCCGCGGGAAAGCCTGCCGCCGCCAGGGCATCGATAATCAGCCCCTGGGTCGCCGGTGAAAGCTCCGCGCCTTTGAGGATAACCGTATTTCCGCAGGCCAGCGGCGTGGCGATAGCGCGGGTCGCGAGGATTAATGGCGCGTTCCACGGCGCCATGCCAAGCACCACGCCTGCGCCCTGGCGGATGCCCAACGCCAGGTTTCCCGGCACGTTGGAAGGGATCACCTGGCCCTCAATTTGTGTGGTCAGGGCGGCGGCTTCGCGCAGGATATCAGCGGCCAGATGAACGTTAAAACCGGCCCAGTGTGCGGTGGCTCCCGTTTCCGCCGCCATCGCGGCGATAAATTTCGCCTCACGGCGCAGCATCTCTTCCGCGGCCTCCAGCAGGAGACGTCGGCGCTCGGCGGGTACCGTATCGCGCCACTGCGGGAACGCCGCGCCGGCGGCAGCGGCGCAGCGGCGGGCGTCCGCCAGGCTGGCGGCGCTGGCAACGGAGGCGCGTTCGTGCGTGAGCGGATTATCGCGGGTAAAGGTGGCTTGACCTTCAGCATCATGCCACTGGCCGTTGGTGTACAGATTGCAGGTTATTGTCATTATTGGCTTCTCCTGGCGTTACGATTTGCCGAGTGTATCGGGTTGCGCCGCCGCGCGGTGGCGGTCGGGCGGTTATCGCCCGCTTTTTTCGTAACTTTGCGCAGGGTTCACATTTATGAAGAAGTTCGATGACGCCAATTGAGAGGATGTTGAATTTATCGTCGAAAACGCGGTTTTTAGCATAACCTGATAGCAATTGATTATTTGCCGGTTGAATTCTCCTGTGCTGTTATTAAAGGACTTATAACAAATTCATAAGGCTTATAACCATGTCTACAGGGAAAACGTTTCTTGCGCTGGCGTTGAGCGCGCTACTGCCGGCGGCAGGCGCCTGGGCGGCGGGCAACGATACGCTGGTCTATTGTTCCGAAGCTTCGCCGGAATCTTTCAACCCGCAGATTGCCAGCTCGGGCCCATCTTTCGTCGCCAGTGCCCAGGTGCTTTATAACCGCCTGATAAACTTTGACCCGGTCAAAAATACGCCGATTCCCTCGCTGGCCACCGAATGGCGTGTCTCCCCGGACGGTAAAACCTGGACTTTCACCCTGCGTAAGGGCGTGCAGTTCAACAGCAACAAATACTTCAAGCCGACCCGTGATTTCAACGCCGATGATGTGCTGTTCTCGGTGCTGCGGCAGAAAGATGCCAACCATCCGTACCATAATGTTTCCCAGGGACATTACGAATACTTCCACGACGTTGGGCTGGATAAGCTGATCAAAGACGTCAAAAAAATCGATGATTATCACGTGCAGTTTGTGCTGAACGAGCCGAACGCGGCGTTCCTCGCCGACTGGGGAATGGATTTTGCGTCGATTCTGTCTGCCGAATATGCCGATGCGATGCTGAAAAAAGGCACCCCGGAGTATGTCGATACCTGGCCTATTGGTACCGGACCCTACGCGCTGCAGCAATATAAAGCGGATTCGCTGATCCGCTATGTCGCTAACCCGCACTACTGGGACGGTGACGTGCCGACCAAACACCTGATTTTCTCGATCACACCGAACGTTGAGACGCGGCTGGCGAAGCTGCAAACCAATGAATGCCAGATTATCCCCGCGCCGTCGCCGGTACAGTTCCCGGTGATTAAGGGCAATAAAGATCTGGCGCTGCATGCGGTTGAGGCGCTCAACGTTGGCTATCTGGCCTTTAATACCGAGAAAAAGCCGTTTGATAACGTACTGGTGCGCCAGGCGCTGAACTACGCTACCGACAAGCAGGCAATCGTGAAAGCGGTCTTCCTGGACTCCGGCAGCGTCGCGAAATCGCCGATCCCCGCCAATATGCTGGGCTATAAGAAAGATCTGCCTGATTACGACTACGATCCGCAAAAAGCGAAAGATCTCCTTAAGCAGGCCGGGCTGGAAAAAGGGGCCGAGGTCACCCTGTGGTCGATGCCGGTGCAGCGGCCGTATAACCCCAATTCCCGGCGTATTGCCGAGATGATTCAAAATGACTGGAGCAAGGTTGGGATCAAAGCCAAAATCGTTACTTATGAATGGGGTGAATACCTCGCCGGCATGCGCAAAGGCGAGCACGACAGCGCGCTGTTTGGCTGGATGTCTGATAATGGCGATCCGGATAACTTCGCCGGCACCCTGTTAAGCTGCGATAACATTAAAACCGGCTCTAACGTTGCCCGCTGGTGCGATAAATCCTACGATGCGCTGGTGAAAAAGGCTATCCTGGTCAGCGACCCGCAGGCGCGCGCCGGACTCTACGCTCAGGCGCAGGAGATTTTTCAGCAGCAGGCCCCCTGGATCACCCTGGCGACCGGTAACACCTTCTACGCGACGCGCAGCAACGTGAGCGGCTACAGCGTGAGCCTGATGGGCAGCGATTTTTCCAAAGTTAAACTCAATTAAGCCGGAAGGAGAGAAGCATGTCGCATCTGGATGAGGTCGTCGCGCGCGTGGACGCCGCGATTGCCGAAAGCGTTATTAGCCATATGAATGAACTGCTGATCGCGCTGAGCGATGATGCGGGGCTGGGGCGGGAAGAGCGCTACGTTCAGCAGCAGCGTTTGCGTAACGCCATCGCCCACCACGGCCGCCAGCAGCACGAGGAGCAGGAAGCTCGCCGGGAGCAGCTGACCCGCGGCGGCGAGATTCACTAGTTACGCCGCTAGAACTGGCGCCTGGCCACCAGCCAGGCGCCGATAACCAGCATCACCGCCCCGCAGAGCGGGCCAAACAGCGCGCGTAGCGGGACGTGGTGCGCGCGAATCAGATCTATCACTAAGCCCCCAACCAGCTGGCTGGCAATCAATACCGCAATCGTGGTTGCCGCCCCGACGTTCTGATAGCCGCTGATGCTGGCAAAGACAAAGAACGAGCCCAGCAGACCGGGAATAAGCGCCCACCACTTTACGCTGACCGCCAGCTCCTGAAACCCCGCCGCGCCGTGCTTAAGCAGCAGTATTGTCACAAAAATCACGATGCCGACCAGCGAGTTAAGCAGCATGGCGATCAGGATGGTCGATGCGGACTGGGTAATGCGCACCATCAGCGTGTTTTGCAGCACCAGCCCGACGCCAGCGGCGATTAAACAGGCCAGGGTCAGCGTTTGATTCATGCGCTGCCGTCCGGATCGCGGCGATCGTCAAGCTGCAGCTGCATAAAGGTCAGATCCAGCCAGCGGCCAAATTTCGTGCCGACCTGCGGCATCTGCCCGGTGGTGATAAAGCCCAGCGTTTCATGCAGATGCAATGAAGCCTCGTTTTGCGCTTCAATGCCGGCGACCATGACGTGTTTATTCAGCCGTTTCGCCTCGGCGATAAGGGCGACGAGCAGGCTGCGGCCCAGTCCTTTCCCCTGATGATCGGGGTGGACATAGACGGAATGTTCGACGGTGTGGCGAAAGCCGTCAAAGGCGCGCCAGTCGCCGAAGGAGGAGTAACCGGTAATCACCCCGTTTTCTTCGCTCACCAGCACGGGATAACCGGCTATCTGCCGGGCTTCGAACCAGGCAATACGGTTGTCGGTATCGACGGTTTTGTCGTTCCAGATGGCGGCGGTATGGACGACCGCGTGGTTGTAGATTTCAGCGATTGCCGCGCAATCGTCTTTGCTGGCATGGCGGATGCTCATGGTAACCCTCAGGCTTGTACACTATAGTAGTACGATATTATTACAATAATGTACACAAGGCTGTCATCTGTTTTAGCCATAAATTTTTCCTCTGGCCGGCCGGGTCCGTTGTGTGCGATGACTGCGCGACCCTGGCTTGCCTGCGCAGAAACATCATTCGTATTTATATTTCATGATTGGAGGATTTATTAAATATATTACTGTTAATCTGCCGTCATATTTTACATTTTTATTTACCGGATTTGGATTTTCCTGACATGCAGAAAAGAAATTACTTTTATCATAACTCCTTGATTATATTGGTGATGATGTAAATCATTGTGATGGCAGTCCGCTTTTTATTTTCACCCAATAGAACTAGTCTAACCCCTGAAGATATATTTCGGTTAAGCAGAGTGCATGTCGAGAAGTTATTCAATGTGGCTCTGTTGGATTTTATATAACGATATTCTGTTTACACTATTATGCGTATTTATACGCAGGGAATGATTTTGCTAACAAGGGTGAAGCAATGGCGCGTACACAAAATATGAAGAAATTAATGCCGTCAATATTGGCAATGGCCATGGGGGCTATATTGGGCAATTCCGCTATGGCGGCTGAAACCACCGCGCTACAGGCAGCACCGGCTTATACCGCGACGCAGACTAAAGGGGAGACGCTGTGGAGCAATGACGATACGGCAATCGGTATTTTAGGATCCGTACGTTTAATGGCCAAAACGGACTCTAATCATACTCAGGAACATAATATACAGAATAATGACTCGCGGCTGGGGGTTGCCGTGCGGCATAATTTTGACCTGAACGGCCTGAGTAATTATGCCGTCGGTTATTATGAGACCGGCGTTCATGGTTTAGATTCCGCCACCGACGACCAGGGCAATGATGTTTATACCCGGCAGGCTTATGCCGGTATTGGCAATGACCGCTATGGCGTGGTCACCTTCGGCAAACAGTATGCTCCCACGGACTGGGGGCTGGGTATTGATACGACTTATGCCTGGGGCGGTAAAGCGAAACATGATACCGCCGGAATGTCGACGGATATTATTAATTCCGCGGCAATCTATTATTACAATGATAAAAATATGACGATTGGCGTCATGGGGCAAGGCAATGACAACGTCGACAGCATCGGCTTTGCGGCCTACGGCGATGGGCCGAACCTGCATGATGCTTACCGCGATGGTTCAGCCACCGTTCACGGCGGCGCCGCGGTTGCCGCGCAGTACCGTTGGGATAACGGCTTCTCCGTCTCCAGCGCGGTGGCGTATAACAATTACACGGTAAATAGCGGGTCAGTCAGCGGCTGCCAGAATTTTGGCCCGAATGGCCACTGTTTTAATTACACCGATAATAACGGCGATGCCTATGACGGCAATACTTATAGCATGGGCATGAACGCGAAATATACGACAAGCGTTGGCGATCATGCCTGGTATAACGGCGCGGAAGTGACTTATTACCTCAATAAAGTGAATGATGTTACAGCGGCGACCAGCGGCCATTACGAACATAATAACCAGCAGGGGGATGACCAGGAAACGGTTCTCGGTCTGGAATATGACTCGCAATTTAAAATCACCCCGGCCTGGAGCGTCTACGTTGATTTTAACTGGTCGCAGGGCGGCGATGCGATGGAGGGACAGCACTTCCAGTCGACGGTATTGGGTACCGATTACTGGCTGGGGAAAAACGCGGTGACTTATCTTGAATACGGCTACGAAAAAGCCTGGGGCAACGATAATGAAGCGTGGAATATTGACGACAATCTCGGCGCAGTGGGACTGCGCGTCTTTATCTGACGGGCATTTTCTTTTCATTTATGGTCTTGAGGGTGCTTTAGTTAACGGATTGCATCCTTTTCTGCCTTGCCCGGCGGTGTATTACGCCGGGCCTTTTCACGATAATCGCCGCTATCGGCGTCTGGTTGTAGAAACAGTAGGGCTACACTATAGTGTCACGTTATGAATACTATAGAAGACAACCTCAACCAGCGCATCAGCGCACGCATCCGAATCGAGCGGGAATCCCGCGGCTGGTCGCTCAGCGAACTCGCCGAGCGGGCTGGGGCGTCGCGGGCGATGATCCACAAGATCGAGCGCGGCGAAAGCAGCCCGACGGCGTCGATGCTTGGACGACTTTCCGGCGCCTTCGGCATTAGCATGTCGACGCTGATCGCCAGGGCGGAGATGCAGGAAGGCAAGCTGCTGCGTTTTGCTCATCAGCCGGTGTGGCACGATCCGCAGAGCCACTATCTTCGGCGTCACGTTTCCCCGCGTAGCGACCTGCCTATCGATCTGGTGCAGGTGGAACTTCCGGCTGGCAGCGACGTTCCTATGCCCGCGTCATCCTATGCGCTGGCCCGGCAGCTCATCTGGCTACAGCAGGGCGAACTGGTCTTTCTCGAAGGCAACGCGCGCCACGAAATGCAGGCGGGGGATTGCCTGGAGCTCGGGCCGCCGAACGACTGCCGCTTTATTAATGAAACCACGCAGCCCTGCATCTATCTGGTGGTCCGGCTCAATCAATCTGCCTCATAATGTCAATGCGCGTTGCCGGGAAAGCAGCTAGCCTCAATACAGACTTGTCAAAAGAGGAGTTTGTTATGGCTTTCAATCCGCAACGCCACCGCCGCTGGCTGCTGGCATCCCGTCCGCACGGCGAGCCGACCGGGGAAAACTTCCGCCTGGAAGAGGGTGAGGTCGCTTCACCCGGGCCGGGACAGCTACTGCTGCGCACCGTCTTTCTGTCTTTAGATCCCTATATGCGCGGGCGGATGAGCGACGCGCCTTCCTATTCGCCGCCGGTCGCCGTTGGCGCGGTGATGGTGGGCGGCACCGTGAGCCGCGTCGTGACATCAAACCATGATGATTATCAGCCCGGCGACTGGGTGCTGGGCTACGGCGGCTGGCAGGATTATGAACTCTCCGACGGCAGCGGGCTGGTGAAGTTAGGCGAGAGCCCGGAACACCCTTCCTGGGCGTTGGGGATCCTCGGCATGCCGGGCTTTACGGCCTATATGGGGCTGCTGGATATTGGTCAGCCGAAAGCGGGCGAAACGCTGGTGGTCGCCGCCGCCACCGGGCCGGTTGGCGCAACGGTCGGACAGATTGCGAAGCTGAAAGGCTGCCGTACGGTGGGCATCGCGGGCGGCAGCGAGAAGTGCCGCTATGCGGTAGAAACCCTCGGCTTCGACGCCTGCATCGATCACCGCGCGCCCGATTTCGCCGTCAAACTGCTTGAAGCCTGCCCGCAGGGGATCGATATCTACTATGAGAACGTCGGTGGGAAAGTGTTTGATGAAGTACTGCCGCTGCTGAACACCTCGGCCCGCGTGCCGGTTTGCGGCCTGGTCAGCGGCTACAATGCCACCGCGCTGCCCGACGGCCCGGATCGTTTACCGCTGCTGATGGCGACAATCCTCAAAAAACGCATCCGTATGCAGGGCTTTATTATCGGCCAGGATTACGGGCACCGGATTGCCGAGTTCCAGCAGGAGATGGGGCGCTGGGTGCAGGCAGGGAAAATCAAATACCGCGAGCAGGTGGTTGACGGCCTGGAGAACGCGCCGCAGGCGCTCATCGGTCTGCTGAAGGGCGAGAACTTCGGTAAAGTGGTGGTTCGCGTCTCTCCTGACGAGTAGCTTTTTCCCGGCAGGCATCGCGCCTGCCGGTTTTATGATGATTTATGCGTAAAACGCCAGCCGCTCCGCCAGCAGGTCAACAAACGCCTGGCGATCGACATCGAGCATCACCGTTGCGTTCGGCTTCCTGCCGGTCAGATTGTAGAAATCGACCACGGTCATTCCCTGTGTATATTTCCCCTGCGTTTCCACGCCGACCCAGCGTTCAACGGTGGTAAACATCTCCGGCTTCAGCAGCCAGGCAATGGTGCACGGGTCGTGCAGCGGCGCGCCGACAAAGCCCCATTTCTCATCCTTATGGTACTCAAGGAAGAAGTCGAGCAGTTCGGCGACGATGGTGGATATCGGGTTGCCAATGCGGCGGAAGCGCTCAATATCCTCAACGTGAATTTGCGCTTTATGGGTGACGTCTAACCCGGCCATCACCACCGGAATGCCGGACTGGAAAACGATCTCCGCCGCTTCCGGGTCGACGTAGATATTAAACTCGACCGCCGGCTGCCAGTTACCCAGCACCATCGCACCGCCCATTATCACGATGCGGGCAATTTTGGCATGCAGTTCAGGGTGGCTGTTGAGCAGCAGGGCGACGTTGGTTTGCGGGCCGGTTGCGACGATGGTGACCGGCTCGGCGCTGTCGCGCAGGGTTTTGGCCATCAGCTCGACGGCGGTGCACGTCTGGGCGGCAAAGCCCGGTTCCGGCAGCGCCGGACCGTCAAGACCGCTCTCGCCATGCACGTTATCGGCGATAATCAGCTCCCGCATCAACGGCTTGAGCGCGCCGCCGGCTACCGGAATATCCGGGCGCTTAAGCAGGGTGAGCATCCGCAGGACGTTGCGCAGGGTTTTGTCCGGGGTCTGATTTCCCGCGGAAGAGGTGACGGCTTTAACATTGAGTTCGGGTGAGGCGAGGGCAAGAACGAGGGCAATCGCGTCATCATGACCCGGATCGCAATCGATAATCACTGGCAGTGCCATAGCAGCTCCTTGTTGGCGTTATTTTGTGACAAGGGTAACGCCGTAAAGCGGTATAGACGAGGCTTAGCGCAGGATAGTGTGATGACGTGCACGATTGAGCGCCGATATCGCGCGACGCCTTGCCAATCTATCTGCCTGATCCTTGCGCAATCAGGGGGTAGCCATGCGGTGGCGCAAAAAGTCGCTTCTCGCGGAGGCCTATAATGATCAAACGACTCAACCATACAAATATTCATGGTTTGCTTTCCGCCAACGGATTCTTATTCTAAAGAAAACTTCAAGAGGTAACCGCAATGAAAGATGTTGTAGATAAATGCAGTACCAAAGGCTGCGCCATTGACGTGGGCTCGATTATTGATAATGAGGACTGCGTCTGGCGGGTAGAGAAAAACTTCGCCAGCCGCGAAGAGGCCGAGTCCACCATCGCGGCCGTCCGCGAACGTGCCCTGGCCGCCGCGCCCGCCAGCGAGCCGCCGCAGGTCGAC
Organism: Klebsiella sp. CN_Kp106; assembly: GCF_040064575.1. Lineage (NCBI taxonomy): Bacteria > Pseudomonadati > Pseudomonadota > Gammaproteobacteria > Enterobacterales > Enterobacteriaceae > Klebsiella > Klebsiella sp. CN_Kp106. Next base: position 73,725 of record NZ_JBEAIG010000057.1, read on the forward strand.
TATACCATCGTGGCCGCCGGCGATGAGGCAAAGCTTGAGGCTTCGATTGCCTTCTCCTGCCAGGCGGAAAAGATCATTTTCGAATTGTCGTTAAGAAACGTGATTTAACGCCATCGAGCATCCACGGCTAACCCTCAACAGGATCCTGCAAGCGATCCCGTTGAGGTCCCGCAATTAAGCGTTACTCAAACCGCCATGCCAGATTTAGACCGATACCGTAATTACGGCCCGGCGCCGGTTCGTAGTAGCGGCCGTTGGATTCGTTAACGATAACCGAGCCCGCGTAGCTGCGGTCAAACAGGTTATCGACGCGGCCAAACAGATCCATATCCATTTTGCCGTAGCTCCATTTATAGCCGGTCGTCAGGCCGACCACCGTCCAGGATGGGGCTTTGGCGGTATTCTCATCGTTAGCCATAATATCGCTCATATAGCGAATATCGCTGCCCGCGTACCAGCCTTTTTCGGGCTGGTAGCCAAAGGAGGCATAGCCCATGTTGCGGGCGATCCCCGGAATGCGATTGCCTTTACAGCTGGCATCATCACAGACGTTGGTACGATAGGTCGCATCCAGCCAGGTCCAGGCCGCTTTTAAACGCCAGCTCTCGCCGAACTGCTGATCCAGCCCCAGCTCCATCCCCTGGCGACGGGTTTTCCCGGCGTTTTTGTAGCTGGTACGCCCGCCGCTGCTGGCGTCGACGACAATCTCATTGTCGGTGTCGGTCTGGAACAGCGCGGCGGTCAACAGGCCGTTGCCGATACGCGCCTTGCTGCCAATTTCAACGGTTTCGTTGGTGGACGGCTGCAGGCCAAAGTTCAGCCCGCCCTGGTCGCCGGAGCGATAGGAAAGCTCATTGATGGTCGGCGTTTCGAAACCGCGGCCGGCGGAGACGTAGACGTTCCACGCGTCGGTTACCGCATATTTCAGCGATCCTGCCGGCAGCCATTTATGATAGCTGGCCTCGCCGCTGTCATCGCCGTTGCCCGGCGTAATGTAATAATCGTTGGAATCGAACCAAACCGAGCTGTAGCGCACGCCCGCGTCCAGAGAGAGTTTCTCGGTGAGCTGCCACTGGGTTTGCAGATAGGGATCGACGTTCCACATCAGGTTACGCTCGTTGCGGCGCAGGTCTCCCTTTTCACCGTACTGCGGCGCGCCGTTGCTCATAACAAAGTTTTCGTAACCTTTGCGGCGCTCGCTCATGGTTTCGTAATCAAGACCGGTGGTAAAGGTGACCGGCACCAGCAGCTCGCCGCGGTGGGTCCAGCGGGTATCAATCCCCTGGTAGTGACGCGTCAGGTCGATAACGCCGCCAGCATGGGTGGGTTTGAGCTGCGGCGCGCGAGGAATCGACTGATATTGCGTGGTTTCACGTTCACCGGCGTACATCATCACGCTCAGATCGTCCTGCTCGCTCAGCTGTCGCTCGTAGCGTAAACCGGCCTGGGTCTGTTTGATGGTTTTGCGGGTATTGTACTCATCGCCTCTTGGCGACTGGCGCGGATTATTTTGCCATTCGTCGTAGCTCAGGCCGCCCGCGTCATTAGCTTTAATATCCACGCTGTTAAACAGCAGGGTCAGCTTACTGACGTCGTTGATGCGCACGCCGAGCTTCGCGTTGGCGAGATTCTTACGCGCGCCGCTATGGTCACGGGAGCCGTGGGTGGTGAAGCGGTTGGTGGAAACCACGTAGTCGACGTCGCCCGCGTGGCTGCCGTCGCCCACCGCGCCGGTCGCTTTCATACCGTAATGCCAGGTGCCAAAGCTGCCGTAGTAGCTGCTGGCTTCGATAGTGGGCGGCTGGCTTCCGGTCTGGCTGGTGGCGTTGATCACCCCGCCGGAGGAGTTACCGTACAGGGCGGAAAAAGGCCCGCGCAGCACCTCGAGCGAATCGAGGCTGCCAATATCAATATTCGAGGTTTGCCCCTGGCCATCGGGCATGGTGGCCGGAATACCGTCGACGTAAATACGCAGCCCGCGCACGCCGTAGGTGGAGCGGGACCCGAAGCCGCGAATCGAAAGCTGCAGATCCTGCGCGTAGTTCTGGCGGTTTTGCACCTGCAGTCCCGGTACCGCGCCCAGCGACTCGGAGAGGTTTACCCGCGGCGCGGCCTGGCGCATCTCATCGCCGTTAACCACGCTAACGGCGGCGGGGGTATCGAGTTCAGAAACCGCCGACGGCGCGGCGGTAACCACCATAGTCTGTTCAGCGGCGAGAGCGGTTGGCCCTGCGGAGACCAGCGGCAAAAGCAGAGCGGGGAGCGCGGCGGCGCGCACGGAAAGGATTTTCATCAAAGTTACTCACAAAACGAACCAAACGGAACATATGTATATATGTTAGCTCTTTTGTAAATTTTTTGAAAAGACTTAACGGAATTTGAGTTAACAAATAGCAAGAATTGCGTGATGTCGAGAACGCTACGGGTAATTAACGCTCCACATTGCGATAAATAATGATTACTATTCGCATTCCTAAGAAGAGCGCAAAGCGATGATTTTGCGCCCCGGAAGCACTGTCGAGCAGGCATATATTTGTTTTATCAAAGGGAGTCGTCATGTCATTACGTCATCTGTCCGCGCCGCGTCTGCGCCGTTCACTGTTGTTAACTTCGTTACTGCTGGCGGGGAGCTTTAGCGCCCACGCGGCGGAAGAAATGCTGCGCAAAGCCGTCGGCAAGGGCGCATACGAAATGGCCTATAGCCAGCAGGAGAATGCGCTGTGGGTGGCCACCTCGCAAAGCCGTTCGCTGGATAAAGGCGGTATCGTTTACCGTCTCGATCCGACGACTCTCGAAGTCACGCAGATTATTCATAACGATCTGAAACCCTTCGGCGCGACGATTGATAACGCCACTCAGACCCTGTGGTTTGGCAACACCACCGACAGCACCGTCACCGCCATTGATGCTAAAACCGGGAAAGTGAAAGGGCGTCTGGTGCTTGACGCCCGCCAGCGCAGCGAAACCGTACGTCCGCTGGCCCCGCGCGAGCTGGCGGTCAACGAGAAAACCAACACCGTCTACATCACCGGGCTGGGTAAAGAGAGCGTGATTTGGGTGGTGGATGGCGACAAGCTAACGCTGAAAGACACCATCGCCAATACTGGCGCAATGGCGACCGGTCTGGCGCTGGACGCGGAAGCGAACCGTATCTATACCACCAATGCCGACGGGGAACTGGTGACTATCGACAGCACCAGCAACAAAATCCTGTCGCGTAAAAAGCTGCAGGATGATGGCAAAGAGCACTTCTATCTCAACCTGAGCCTGGATACCGCCGGACATCGCGCCTTTATCACCGACGGTAAACAGCCGGAAGTGCTGGTGATCGATATTCGCGATGGCAAAGTGCTGGAGAAAATCGCCGCGCCGGAGTCCCTGGCCGTGCTGTTTAACCCGACCCGCAATGAAGCCTACGTGACGCACCGTAAAGCCGGCGAAGTGAGTGTGATCGATGGTAAGACCTACAAAGTGGTCAAGACCTTCAAAACGCCGACTCATCCGAACAGCCTGACGCTCTCCGCCGATGGTAAAACGCTGTACGTCAGCGTGAAGCAGGAGTCGACGCGTCAGAAAGAGGCGACCCAGCCAGATGACGTTATCCGCATCGCGCTGTGATCCTGACGGGAGGGGGCAACCTCTCCCGCCATCAGAGCGCTCGCACTGCAGCCGGGTGGCGGCTTACGCCTCACCCGGCCTACAAAATGCACTGTTTGCTGTCTGACCGAAAACCGCACCCATCCAGATATCACCCTCTGTTACAAACACTTATTAGCCTGATAAATGTAATGGCTATAAACTTACGGCTTTCCTGCGCAAGCGGGACGGTGGCATTAATCCTGGAGAAAAGATGAAAAAATCATTAATGGTTGTTTGCGCCGGCGCGATGCTGGCTCTTCTGGCGGGCTGTAGCTCAAACTATGTCATGACGACAAAAAGCGGGCAGACTATCGTAACGCAGGGCAAGCCGAAGCTGGATAAAGATACCGGAATGACCAGCTATACTGATGAGTCGGGCAATAAGCGCCAGATTAACAGCAGCGATGTGGCCCAGCTGGTGGAAGATAATTAAGTTGTGCGGTTGCGGTTTGCCCGGTGAGGCAAACCGCAAAGTGATTTATTGCTGTTTTTCAATATTCGGCGCGGTGCTATGAATGTCATGCACGCGCTTGCGCACGCCAAACCAGCCGGCGACCAGCAAAACGGCAATCAGCGGAAGCGAACCGATGGTATAAGTCCCATTCGGATAATCGAAAGCCATTAATACCAGCACGCTAAGCAGGAACAGCAGGGTCAGCCAGGAGGTAAAAGGCGCCCCCGGCATCTTGAAGCTAACGTCCGCCGCTTTGCCTTCCTTGATCGCCTTACGCAGGCGCATCTGGCACACCACAATAAAGCCCCACGAGGCGATAATCCCCAGCGACGCGACGTTAAGGACAATTTCAAATACCTGCGAAGGCACCAGGTAGTTGAGGAATACCCCAACGACATACACCGCCAGCGTCGCCAGAATCCCGGCGTAGGGCACGTGGTGGCGGCTCATTTTCGACATAAACTTCGGCGCCGAACCGCCCATCGACATGGAGCGCAGAATACGCCCGGTGCAGTAGAGGCCGGAGTTGAGGCTGGAGAGCGCGGCGGTTAACACCACGATATTCATCACGCTGCCGATATACGGCACGCCCAGCTTCGAGAAGAAGGTGACGAACGGGCTCTGCCCGGCCTGATAGGCATTCCACGGCAGCAGCAGCACCAGCAGCAGCACGGAGCCAACGTAGAACAGACCAATACGCCAGATAACGCTGTTAATGGCGCGCGGCACCATGGTCTGCGGATCTTTACACTCGCCAGCGGCGGTACCCACCAGTTCGATAGAGGCGAAGGCGAACACCACCCCCTGTACCAGCACCAGCGCCGGCAGCAGGCCGTGCGGGAACAGGCCGCCGTTATCGGTAATCAGGTGGAAACCGGTGGCATTGCCATCCAGCGGCTTTCCGCTGCCAAGAAAAATAGTCCCGACCACCAGAAACGCGACGATAGCCAGAACTTTCACCAGCGCGAACCAGAACTCCATCTCGGCGAACCATTTCACGCCGATCATGTTCATGGTGCCGACAATCGCCAGCGCGCCGAGAGCGAAGACCCACTGTGGAACGTCGCCAAACGCGCCCCAGTAGTGCATATACAGCGCGACGGCGGTGATATCGACGATCCCGGTCATCGCCCAGTTGATAAAGTACATCCAGCCCGCAACGTAAGCCGCTTTTTCGCCGAGGAACTCGCGGGCGTAGGAGACGAAGCTGCCGCTGGAGGGGCGATGAAGCACCAGCTCGCCCAGCGCGCGTAAGATAAAGAACGAGAAGAGGCCGCAGACCAGATAAACCAGCGCCAGGGCCGGTCCGGCCATCTGCAGGCGCGCGCCCGCGCCGAGGAACAGGCCGGTACCAATCGCGCCGCCGATGGCAATCATCTGCACCTGACGGTTGCCCATCGCCTTGTGGTAGCCCGACTCCTGCGAGTTCAGCCAGTGGCGTTTGGCAGCGTGCTGCTCCGCCACGCTAGAGTGTTTTGTATTCATTGATGTCGCTATTTTCCTGTCAATGTCCATGAAGTGGTTCGTGCTGCTGGCTCTCTCATCATTCTGAGGAATGAGATAAGCGAGCATGGCGGAGAATCCTACACGTATCGGAAAATGGACGCACGCAAAAGATGTGCGGACAGCACTTGCTTAAATATCAATGAGATCGGAAGCTTTTCGGCGTTCGCGCATGATGGGGAAATTTTGCTCATCGTTTTAACGTTATTGCGCTATTATTCTCCGCCCGCGTTTTGCCCGAGAGACCACGATGAAAATCAATGTAGTAGGGACCAGCGGCGTCGGCAAATCCACCCTCGCGCGTCGGCTGGCTCAGGAACTGTCACTGCCTTATATTGAAATGGATGTGCTCTACTGGCTGCCCGAGTGGCAAGGGACGCCGGACGATGAGTTCTACGCCAAACTCACCGCCGCGCTTGCCGCGCCCGGCTGGGTGCTGGACGGCAACTATAACCGCAGCCGCCCGGTAAAATGGCGCGATGTGGATCTGGTGGTATGGGTGGACTACAGCTTCTGGCGCACGATCCGCCAGGCGGTCCGTCGCGCGGCTTCACGCGCAAGCCGACGACAGGAGCTGTGGCCCGGCACCGGCAATTGCGAAACCTTCCGCCGCTCTTTCTTTAGCCGGGACTCTATTATTCTCTGGACGCTGAAAACCTGGCGCAACAATCGCCAGCGTTACCTGGCGGATATGCAGGACCCGCAGTATCAACACATTCGCTTTGTTCGTTTACGCGACCAGCAGCAGACCGAGGCGCTGGTGCGCGAGCTTCGGCAGAATAGCCGATAATCCCCCGGCTCGCGCTGCGCGTAGCCGGGCTACCGGACCGCAGATTGTCGGTAACCCGTAGCCCGGGTAAGGCGTTTACGCCGCAACCCGGGGAATATGCCGTG
>NZ_JBEAIG010000058.1:0-56341 GCF_040064575.1 Klebsiella sp. CN_Kp106
CTGCACGACCCACCAATGTAAAAAAGCGCCCTAAAGGCGCTTTTTTGCTATCTGCGATAGACAAAGCCGACACGGGCCTTCATCTTGCTATCCGGCACAGACCATCAATTCACCAGCGCCGCAATCAGCTTCTCCAGCGCGGGCGTCGCCTGCTGTTGGTCATAGACGATATACAAATCTGCGGGTATGCGTTCTTCCAGCGGGCGAAACACCACCCCCGGCCACGTCATTTGCGCATAGCTATCAGCGATGAGCGTAATACCTATCCCCATACTGACCATCGCCAGAACCGTTTGCGGCTCCATCACTTCACGGATAATCATCGGTGAGAATCCGGCGCTCTGGCACACGCGCTGCAAAAACGTCCAGTCGGTATGTATTGAAGGCATGGTGACAAAATATTCGTTACGCAACGCCGCAAGCGGGATCGCCTTACGCGCGGCAAGCGGATGCTCTTCCGGCATGGCCACCAGAAAAGAGGATTCGTGCAATCGCAGGCTGGTAAATCCAGGAGAAGGCGCTGTCGCCATTCGCCAGACGCCGGCGTCCAGCTCGCGTCGTTCCAGCATCGCCATCTGCATGGCGGGCATGTTCTCGCGGAAAAGCACCTCTACGTTAGGGTTCTCTTTCAAAAAACGCCGCATCACCGGACGCATTTTTCCCCACATAGCCGTACCTATCACGCCCAACTCTACCCGTCCCGCCTCACCCCGCCCAATCTGTTCCACGCGCGCCAACGCCTGATTCGCGCTGGAAAGCAGACGACGGGACTCCTCCATCAGGATTTTTCCTGCGTGGGTCAACGCTACGCTGCGGGAGTGGCGAACAAACAGCAGCGTGCCAAGCTGCTGCTCCAGGTCTTTAATGTGAATGCTGAGCGGAGGTTGCGACATGTTCAGACGGGCCGCCGCACGACCAAAATGCAGCTCTTCGGCAACAGCCAGAAAATAGCGCAATAACTTCAGATCGATACGATGCGTGCGTTCCATGGGTCATGCGCTCCTGAGGCATAAAGATAATGCGCAAAGTTACCACACTGCATCAGAAAAAATGAAACGGCGGAACATGTGCCCGCCGCGGAAGAGGATTAATGCGTCAGCGCTTTTTTCATTAACTTCTCAGGTTCATGTTTATATTTGAAGAACGCGGCAAAAATAACCGCCAGCAGCAATGAATAGGCCGCGAACACCAGCCAGATGGTCTGCCACTCTTTTACGCCATCAACAGAGAAGTAATCCACGGCCATGCCGCTGAGAACCGAACCTACCCATGCGCCAACACCGTTCACCATGGTCATAAACAACCCCTGCGCGCTGGCGCGAATATGCGCCCCCGCCTCTTGCTCTACGAACACCGATCCTGAAATATTAAAAAAGTCGAATGCGCAGCCGTAAACGATCATCGACATCAGCAGAAGAACAAAACCGAACGGAGACGGATCGCCAAAGGCAAAAAAGCCAAAGCGCAGCGTCCACGCCAGCATACTCATCAGCATGACCGTTTTAATGCCAAAGCGTTTCAGAAAGAATGGAATGGTGAGAATAAAGGCGACTTCCGCCATCTGCGAAACCGAAAGCAAAATAGAGGGATAGCGTACGACAAAGCTGTCGGCAAACGCCGGGTTGCGGGCGAAATCATGCAGAAAGGGGTTACCGAAGACGTTGGTTATTTGCAGTACCGCCCCGAGCATCATCGCGAAGAAAAAGAAAATGGCCATCCGCGGATTTTTAAACAATACGAATGCATCCAGTCCCAGCCTCGTGGCCAATGTGGCGCCAGGTTTCTTCTCGGTCACAGCAATTTTCGGTAGCGTAAGCGCATAAATCGCCAGTAATAACGACGCGGCAGAGGCGATATACAGCTGCGCGCTGCTCAGCTCCAGCCCCATCAGGCTCACCGTCCACATGGCGACAATAAAACCAAGAGTGCCAAATACGCGAACAGGAGGAAACGCGGTCGCCGGATCCTGGCCGGACTGTGCCAGACATGAATAGGAGATGCTATTAGACAACGAGATAGTCGGCATATAGGCCATCGCGTTAATCAGCATTACCCAGAACATCGTCTCCGGATCGGTGACGGTCGTTGCATAAAGAAGCACGCCCGCGCAGACCAGGTGGCAGAGCATATAGGCCCGTTCTGCACGTAGCCATTTATCGGCAACGATCCCCATAATGGCGGGCATGATAATGGCCGCCAGCCCTTTGGAACTATAGACAATGCCGACATTTGCCCCGGTGAAATGCAGTGTGTTTATCATGTAAGAACCCAGGGTGACCAGCCAGCTACCCCAGATAAAATATTGCAAAAACGACATGAGTTTTAAGCGAGAGGCGATACCCATTTTTCCGTTCCTTGCCATTAAAGTAAGACCCCGCAAGCGGGGTCAATATTTATTATTTTTTCAGGCCAGTTTGCGTAAGAAGCCGCAGATCAGGTTAATAAAGTTCTGCCGGGAGAGTTCGGCCGCCGCCAGGGTTTGCGCGTGAGATAGTTTCACATCGCCGAGGCCCTCAGCCAGATTGGTAATGGCTGAGACGGCCACCACTTTCAGCTCGCAATGGCGGGCAGCGATGACTTCCGGCACGACGGACATCCCCACCACATCGCCGCCGATAATCTGCATCATGCGAATCTCCGCCGCCGTTTCAAAATTCGGCCCGGGGTAAGAGACAAATACACCTTCAGTCAGCGGAAACCCCTCCTCCTCCGCTACGCGCTGCAGAACGGCGCGGTAATCCGCGTCATAGGCGTTGGCCAGGGAGAAGAAGCGTTCGCCGAAGCGCTCATCATTCAGGCCCACCATTGGCGTACCCGGCATCGTGTTAATATGATCGCTGAGCGCCACCAGACTTCCCGGCCCCACTTCCGGACGTAAAGAACCGGCCGCGTTAGTACAAAACAGCAGTTCACACCCCAGCAGCTTTAGCGTCCGGATGGCATCAGTCATCACCGTCATGCCCCGACCTTCATAGAAGTGCCCACGCCCTTTCATGCAGGCAACGGGTACGCCGGCCAGATTTCCAAGCACCAGTTCGCCGGCATGGCCGTGCACGGTACTCACCGGAAAGCCGGGCAGCTTCTCGTAAGATATCGCCACCGCATCTTCAATTTGTTCCGCCAGCGCCCCGAGACCCGACCCCAGGATAAAGGCCACCCGCGGCGTAAAATCCGGCTTATATCCGCGAATAATATCGGCGCTATACCAGGGATTCTGTGAGAAAAGCGTGTCGCTCATAAGCTGTCCTTAAAAACTGAAAGATCGATAAAGTGATTGGCTACCATGCTGTTATAACGATGCTACGCAATCGATTACCAATACAGTTTTCCCGGACGTTTGATATTAAAAAGCTATTGATTTCATTTCTGATACAAGGGGTCGTTTTCGCGTAAGGCGGTCAGCTGGCCAGCCTGCTGCCGCACCACCTCCCACAGCGCCTCTGCGGCTGTCGATAGCGAGCGGTTTTTACGCCGCGCCAGCATCAGCTGGCGTTCCACCACCGGGGTGAGCCGCTTCACCTGCAGATGACTTCCCTGAGGGAGCGGCAGCGCTAACGCAGGTAGGATGCTGATGCCTATCCCCGACTCAACCATCGGGAATAGCGTGGCCGGATGACCGATTTCCTGCACGATATTTGCGGTAACGGCGAATCCCGCGAGCGCGGCGTCAATCAGCGGCCGGCTACCCGAAGCATAATCCTGCAAAACCAGCCGCTGGTCATGCAGCGCATGCCAGCTCACCGCATCCCTTTTAGCGAAAGGGTGATCGCAACGGCAAAGCAGCAGGAAAGGTTCAGCGAGAACCGCCTCACACTGCAAATCGGTCGCGGCGCCAGGGTCGATAACAATGCCAAAATCAACTTCTCCCTGACGGATGCTCTCCAGCACCCACTGCTGGGGGCGATCGTGCAGAACGAAATCTATCTCCGGATAGCGATGGTTGCTATAGGCGATGCACTGCGGGATCAGATGGGCGGAAATGGTCTGGCTGGCCGCCACCCGCACGGTTCCCATAAGCTGCTGCCCGACGCGCCCGGCCTCACGCAACGTGCCGTTTAACTCATCCAGCAGGCGCTCAAGCCGGGCCGCCAGCTGCTGTCCGGCTTCCGTGAGCACCACTTCGCGCGTCGTTCGGTCAAGCAGGCGTACGCCGGTCTGATGTTCCAGCTCTTTCACGCTGTGGCTTACCGCTGACTGACTCAGGCCAATACTCTCCCCTGCCCGGCTAAAGCTTTTGACGCGAGCAACGGTCACAAAAACCTTCAACTGACGTAGCGAATAATTCATCTCTTTTTTTCATGAATAGATGCAATAAATCGATTTTATTTCTCAAACTAAAGAAAGCACAATAGCGACATCGATTTTCAGGAGCGTTTATGAAATTTTTCCGCATTCTTGATCCATTCACCCTGACATTAGTCACCGTCGTCCTGCTGGCCTCCTTTTTTCCTGCGCGCGGCGGATTTGTCCCCTTCTTTGAACATTTAACCACCGCCGCCATCGCGCTGCTTTTCTTTATGCACGGCGCCAAGCTCTCCCGTGAGGCGATCGTTGCCGGGGGCAGCCACTGGCGTTTACATCTCTGGGTCATGTGCAGCACGTTTATCGTTTTTCCCGTACTTGGCGTGCTATTCGCCTGGTGGGCGCCCGTTAACGTCGATCCGGCGCTCTATACCGGGTTTATTTATCTCTGCATTCTTCCCGCCACCGTCCAGTCAGCCATTGCGTTTACCTCTCTGGCGGGCGGCAACGTGGCGGCTGCGGTATGCTCGGCTTCGGCCTCAAGCCTGCTGGGGATCTTCATTTCGCCGCTGCTGGTCGGCCTGTTGATGAACCTGCACGGTGCGGGGGGGAGTCTGGAGCAGGTTGGCAAAATCATGCTGCAGCTGCTGCTGCCGTTTGTGCTGGGACATCTCTCTCGTCCGTGGATTGGCAACTGGGTGGCAAAACATAAAAAGTGGATCTCGAAAACCGACCAGACCTCCATCCTGCTGGTGGTCTATTCGGCGTTCAGCGAGGCGGTTGTTAACGGTATCTGGCACAAAGTCGGCGTCGGTTCGCTGCTGTTTATCGTTATTGTCAGCATGGTGCTGCTGGCGATTGTGATTGCGATTAACGTCTTTGTGGCGCGCAGGTGCGGGTTTAATAAAGCGGATGAAATTACGATTGTCTTTTGCGGGTCGAAAAAGAGCCTGGCGAACGGCATTCCGATGGCCAACATTCTCTTCCCGACCTCTATCCTGGGGATAATGGTTCTGCCGCTGATGATCTTCCATCAGATTCAGCTTATGGTCTGTGCGGTGCTGGCGCGGCGCTATAAGCGCCAGGCCGAAGCGTTACAGGCGCAGGAGAAAAGCCGCGCCTCCGAAGCCTAACGCGGGCGCTTAAGGGGCTCGACCAGGCTGGTCAGCCCCTCCGTTTTAATCAATAGCGTTAATGCCATCAGCTCGCCAAGATGCCCGGCGGGAAATTGATCCTTACGGGCAAACCACAGCAAATACTCTTCCGGCACATCGATTAAGCGCCGCCCTTTGTATTTACCAAACGGCATTTCCGTGTTGGCAATCTCAATAAGCTGATCTTTATCCACGCGACTCTCCGAGCAAACGCAGCATTTCGTCTTCATCGATCACCGCAATTCCCAGCTCCTGCGCTTTGGCAAGCTTAGAGCCCGCCGCCTCCCCGGCGATGACCAGGTCGGTCTTCTTCGACACGCTGCCCGCCACCTTCGCCCCCAGCGCAACCAGCCGGGCTTTCGCATCGTCACGGGAGAGCTGACTCAGGCTACCGGTCAGAACCACCGTTTTGCCGGCAAAGGGGCTATCAATCTCTTCCGCATTGACCACGACCGGCGCCGGCCAGCGGACGCCTTCTTTACGCAGCTGAGCAATCACTTCGCGGTTGCTCTCTTCGGCAAAGAAATTACGCACGTGCGTGGCAACCACAATCCCGACATCGGGCACTTTTTGCAGATCGTCAATTGAAGCCTGCTCCAGCGCCTCAATGGTGCCAAAATGGGCCGCTAAACCGGCTGCCGTCGCCTCACCGACTTCGCGGATCCCCAGCGCATAAAGGAAACGGGCAAAGGTGGTCTCTTTGGACTTCTCCAGGGCATCCACCACGTTCTGCGCTGATTTGGGCCCCATGCGATCGAGCCCGGTGAGTTTACCCGGCGTCAGTTGGAAGAGATCGGCCGGCGTATGCACGTACTCTTTTTCAACCAGCTGATCGATGATTTTATCGCCCATACCGTCAACGTCCAGGGCGCGACGGGAGACAAAATGCTTGAGCGCTTCTTTACGCTGGGCGCCGCAGATCAGGCCGCCGGTACAGCGCGTCACCACTTCGCCTTCCACGCGTTCAACGTCGGAATGACATACCGGACAATGGGTGGGGAACACGATCTCACGCGTCTCCTCCGGGCGTTCTGAGAGCACGACGTTTACGACCTGAGGGATAACATCGCCGGCGCGGCGAATGACCACCTTATCGCCGATACGCAGTCCCAGACGCTCGATTTCATCAGCATTATGCAGCGTCGCGTTGCTGACCAGGACCCCGGCGACGTGTACCGGCTCCAGACGCGCAACCGGCGTGATGGCGCCAGTGCGCCCGACCTGAAACTCAACGTCGCGCACGAAAGTCATCTGCTCCTGCGCCGGAAACTTAAACGCCACCGCCCAGCGCGGCGCGCGGGCTACGAAGCCAAGCTGTTCCTGCAGCGCCAGCGAATCGACCTTGATGACCACGCCGTCGATATCAAACCCCAGCTTCGGCCGATCCTCTTCAACCTGGCGATAGTAAGTAAGCACTTCCTCTGGCGTATGGCAGAGCTTTACACGCTCGCTGACCGGCAGCCCCCAGGACTTAAACTGCTGCAAGCGCGCCGAGTGGCTGGCAGGCAGCTCGCCGCCTTCCAGCACGCCCACGCCGTAGCAAAAGAAAGTGAGTGGACGCTTCGCGGTAATCCGCGGATCGAGCTGGCGTAAAGACCCCGCCGCCGCGTTACGCGGGTTAGCAAAGACTTTACCTCCGGTTCGCCGCGCCTCTTCATTAATTTTTTCAAACCCTGCCTGCGGCAGGAACACCTCTCCGCGCACCTCAAGCCGCTGCGGAATATTGTCACCGCGTAGCTTCAGGGGAATCGCGCGAATGGTACGCACGTTGGAGGTAATATCTTCGCCGGTCGTTCCATCGCCGCGGGTCGCAGCCTGCACCAGCAGGCCGTTTTCATACAGGATACTGACCGCCAGGCCATCCAGCTTGAGCTCACAGCAGTAAGTCAGGTTATCGGTATTTTTCAGGCGATCCTGTACCCGCTTGTTGAACGCGAGGAAGCTCTCCTCATCAAAAACGTTGTCCAGCGACAGCATCGGGACTTCATGGCGAATCTGGCTAAAAGAGGCTAACGGTGCGGCACCGACGCGCTGGGTGGGCGAGTCCGGGGTGATCAGCTCAGGGTACTGAGCTTCCAGCTCGCGCAGTTCGCGCATTAACCGATCGTATTCCGCATCAGGGATTTCCGGCGTATCCATGACGTGGTAGAGATATTCATGATGGCGAAGCGTGGTTCGCAGTTCAGTCAGTTTTTGTTCGTTCGATTCCATATCACACCATCAATGATAAAAAACCCCCGACGGGCGGGGGTTCAGGATAAGTAGATGAAACGCAAGAAGATGAATCAGGCGTTAGCCTCTTTCACTTCACGAATTCGGTCTTGATATTCACGCAATTTTTGCGGCGTCATCATACGACGCTGGTCATCCAGCACTACGCCACCGACTTCATCGGCAATGTACTGCGCGGACTGCAGCATCAGCTTAAAGTTTTGCAGTTCATCGCCAAAGGACGGAACCTGCATAAAGATAGTCACCCCGGGCGTCATCATATCCGCCATGCTGTCAGGATTGAAGGTGCCAGGCTTAACCATATTGGCCAGACTGAAGAGCACCTGACCGCTGCCGTCCGGGCTGAGGTGGCGATGGAAGATATTCATATCGCCAAATTTGAAGCCCGCCTGCTGGATGCTATTGATGAGTAGCTCGCCGTTGAGCTGCGAACCGTGATGCGCAGCGACGTTCATCACGATGACCGTCTCCTTACGCTCTTTAGGCTGCGGCGCGGCCTGCTGCGGCTCAGGGGCCTGAGGTTCCGGCGCCGGCTGCGGCTCTGGAGCGGCGGCAGGTTGTTGAACCGGCTGCTGCACATGCTGAACGGGCTGCTGCGCATGCTGAACGGGTTGCTGCACATGCGGAACGGGCTGCGGCTGTACCGGCTGCTGAGGCGGCACGGCGCGCTGCGGCTGCTGGACCGGGGCCTGGGCGTGAACGGGCTGATGTTGCGGCGGCTGCGGTGCACGAACAGGCTCTTCCGGGCGCACAGGTGGCTGTTGCGCCTGACGCTCATAAGGAGGCTGATACTGGTGCTGCGGCTGACGAGGTGCTTCATGCTCCCCATGAACGCCATTCGGCGCATGACTGGTCCGATGAACCCGGACTTCACCAACGCCTTCAACATCGTCATCAAAGTCGTCGCCTTCCGACGCTTCATCGTCGCGAGACTTCATACGTTTCAGTGGGCGATCGCGAAACATCGAGGAGCGTTCTTTACGGCTGGTCCAGAAACCGTGCACCAGTAAAGCGATTATGGCGATCGCGCCAACAATGATTAATATCAGACGCAAATCCTGCATCATTATATTCTCTGTTGTTCTAACACCTTGCCACCACGGCAAACATTTACTCACTAAGAGTATTTGCCGATTACATCAAGTGCAAGTGCGTCGGGGGCTTTCACTACATAAAGATGAACTAAATCGTGCTTTTTGCTGTTTTTTCGAACATTTCCTAACTGGTTATTGTCTGCTAACCCGATAAAATAGCCCGGCATTCAGCCTGGATGTCAAAAAAGGAGCATTACCTGACTATGGTTTCATCATCCGTAACGACCCCGCGTAGTGGCGTCTACTATTTTTCGCAGGGTTGGAAGCTGATCGGGCTGCCGGGGATCCGTCGATACGTATTCCTCCCTTTACTCGTCAACATTATTCTGATGGGCGGCGCATTCTGGTGGCTGTTCACGCGTCTGGACAGCTGGATCCCTTCGTTGATGAGCCATGTTCCTGAATGGCTGCAATGGCTTAACTATCTGCTATGGCCCATGGTGGTCATTTCTATTCTGCTTGTCTTCGGCTACTTCTTCTCGACAATCGCCAACTGGATTGCCGCGCCCTTTAGCGGCCTGCTGGCCGAGCAGCTTGAAGCGCGCCTGACGGGCGCGACGCCGCCGGATGTCGGGGTTTTCGGCATCCTGAAAGATGTTCCGCGCATCATGAAGCGCGAGTGGCAGAAGTTTGCCTGGTACCTGCCGCGGGCCATCGTCCTTTTGCTTCTCTACTTTATCCCCGGTATCGGCCAGACCGTCGCCCCCGTGCTGTGGTTCCTGTTCAGCGCCTGGATGCTGGCGATTCAGTACTGCGATTACCCTTTTGATAACCATAAGGTGCCGTTTAAAACGATGCGTCAGGCGCTGCGCACGCGCAAAGTGACCAATATGCAGTTTGGCGCCCTGACCAGCCTGTTTACCATGATCCCGGTGCTAAACCTGGTCATCCTGCCCGTCGCGATTTGCGGCGCGACGGCGATGTGGGTCGATTGCTACCGTGACAAACACGCCATGTGGAAGTAGCGCTATCGCTTTCGGAGCGGCTTATGCCGCTCCTTATTACTTCTGGCTTGCCATTATTTCTCTTCTGAATATAGATATGCTAAATCCTTACTTCCGCATATTCTTTAAGCGGGTATGCTGAAGCCGTACTCCCAAATTTCATACAGTTAAGGACGGGCCATGAGTAAGATTTTTGAAGATAACTCCCTGACTATCGGCCATACGCCGCTGGTACGACTGAACCGCATCGGTAACGGACGCATCCTGGCAAAGGTAGAATCTCGTAACCCGAGCTTTAGCGTAAAATGCCGTATCGGTGCCAATATGATTTGGGATGCCGAAAAACGCGGCGTGCTGAAGCCCGGCGTTGAGCTGGTGGAACCGACCAGCGGTAATACCGGTATCGCGCTGGCGTACGTGGCTGCGGCGCGCGGTTATAAACTGACGCTGACGATGCCGGAGACCATGAGCATCGAACGCCGCAAGCTGCTGAAGGCCCTGGGCGCTAACCTGGTGCTGACCGAAGGCGCCAAGGGGATGAAAGGCGCCATCCAGAAAGCCGAAGAAATTGTCGCCAGCGACCCGGAAAAATTCCTCCTGCTCCAGCAGTTCAGCAACCCGGCCAACCCGGAAATTCATGAAAAAACCACCGGCCCGGAAATCTGGGAAGATACCGATGGTCAAATCGACGTCTTCATCTCCGGCGTCGGTACTGGCGGTACGCTGACCGGCGTGAGCCGCTATATCAAAGGCACCAAAGGTAAAAAAGATCTGATTACCGTTGCCGTTGAACCTACCGACTCCCCGGTTATCGCCCAGGCGCTGGCAGGCGAAGAGCTGAAGCCAGGCCCGCACAAAATCCAGGGTATTGGCGCAGGCTTTATCCCAGGCAACCTGGATTTGAAGCTGGTGGATAAAGTAGTGGCTATTACCAATGAAGAAGCCATTTCCACCGCCCGTCGCCTGATGGAAGAGGAAGGCATTCTGGCCGGCATCTCTTCCGGCGCTGCCGTTGCCGCTGCGCTGAAGCTGCAGGAGGATGAAGCCTTTACCAACAAGAATATTGTGGTTATCCTACCCTCTTCAGGTGAGCGCTATTTAAGCACCGCATTGTTTGCCGATCTCTTCACCGAGAAAGAACTGCAACAGTAATGCCAGCTTGTTAATATCGTGTAAAAAAGCACCTTTTCAGGTGCTTTTTTGTGGCGCACATCAAACTTTTACCCCTCCTGGCATTGATTCACTTCGTTGGGTCTGGTATTTAACCAGCACATTTATTTCGATGCGCGAAATTATTCCGATTTGGATTTCCATAAGCTGAATCGATTTTATGATTTGGTTCAAGTCTTCCTTTAGCGGCATAATGTTTAATGACGTGGTAGACGTTAACGGCCTGAAGGTTTCCACAGCGATTTTCCGCTGATGGTGCCGGAGCCGGATACGTGATGCCGGCGCTAACGATACAGGCTAAAGTTTGGCCGTTAGGCTAAACTTTAGGTCCACAACACTAAACCTATAAGTTGGGGAAATATAATGTTCCAGCAAGAAGTTACTATTACCGCTCCGAACGGTCTGCACACCCGCCCTGCTGCTCAGTTTGTTAAAGAAGCAAAAGGCTTCACTTCTGAGATCACTGTAACCTCCAACGGCAAAAGCGCCAGCGCCAAAAGCCTGTTCAAACTGCAGACTCTGGGCCTGACCCAGGGTACCGTTGTCACTCTCTCTGCCGAAGGCGAAGACGAGCAAAAAGCAGTTGAGCATCTGGTAAAACTGATGGCTGAACTCGAGTAAGTTCACGGGTTCTTTTTAATATCAGTCACAAGTAAGGTAGGGTTATGATTTCAGGCATTTTAGCATCCCCGGGTATCGCTTTCGGCAAGGCACTTCTGCTGAAAGAAGATGAAATTGTCATCGACCGGAAGAAAATTTCTGCCGATAAGGTTGATCAGGAAGTTGAACGTTTTCTGAATGGCCGCACCAAGGCCTCCGCCCAGCTGGAGGTCATCAAAACCAAAGCTGGTGAAACCTTCGGTGAAGAAAAAGAAGCCATCTTCGAAGGGCACATCATGCTGCTGGAAGATGAGGAGCTTGAGCAGGAAATCATAGCCCTGATTAAAGATAAGCATATGACTGCCGATGCGGCAGCCAATGAAGTTATCGAAGGTCAGGCTACTGCCCTGGAAGAACTGGATGACGAATACCTGAAAGAGCGTGCCGCTGACGTACGCGACATCGGTAAGCGCCTGCTGCGCAACATCCTCGGTCTGGCCATCATCGATCTGAGCGCGATTCAGGATGAAGTTATCCTGGTAGCCGCTGACCTCACCCCGTCTGAAACCGCACAGCTGAACCTGAACAAGGTGCTGGGTTTCATCACCGACGCGGGCGGCCGTACTTCCCACACCTCCATCATGGCGCGTTCCCTTGAACTGCCGGCCATCGTGGGCACCGGTAGCGTGACTACCCAGGTGAAAAACGGCGATTATCTGGTTCTCGACGCGGTGAATAATCAGGTTCTGGTTAACCCGAGCGATCAACAAATCGAAGAACTGCGCAACCTGCAGGCTCAGGTCGCTGAAGAGAAAGCGGAACTGGCTAAGCTGAAAGACCTGCCGGCCATTACGCTGGACGGCCATCAGGTTGAAGTCTGCGCCAACATCGGTACCGTACGCGACGTTGAAGGTGCCGAACGTAACGGCGCGGAAGGCGTTGGTTTGTATCGTACAGAATTCCTGTTCATGGACCGCGACTCGCTGCCGACTGAAGAAGAACAGTTCGCAGCATACAAAGCCGTTGCCGAAGCGTGCGGCTCGCAGGCGGTTATCGTTCGCACCATGGACATCGGCGGCGACAAAGAGCTGCCGTACATGAACTTCCCGAAAGAAGAGAACCCGTTCCTCGGCTGGCGCGCAGTGCGCATCGCCATGGATCGCAAAGAGATTCTGCGCGACCAGGTTCGTGCCATCCTGCGCGCTTCCGCTTTCGGTAAACTGCGCATCATGTTCCCGATGATCATCTCTGTTGAAGAAGTGCGTGCACTGAAGAAAGAGATCGAAATCTACAAACAGGAACTGCGCGACGAAGGTAAAGCTTTTGATGAGGCAATTGAGATTGGCGTGATGGTGGAAACCCCAGCCGCTGCGACAATTGCGCGTCACTTAGCCAAAGAAGTTGATTTCTTTAGTATCGGTACCAATGATTTAACGCAGTATACTCTGGCAGTTGACCGTGGTAATGATATGATTTCACATCTTTACCAGCCAATGTCCCCGTCCGTGCTGACGCTGATTAAGCAAGTTATTGATGCTTCTCATGCTGAAGGCAAATGGACTGGCATGTGCGGTGAGCTTGCGGGCGATGAACGTGCTACACTTCTGTTGCTGGGTATGGGTCTGGACGAGTTCTCTATGAGCGCCATTTCCATCCCGCGCATCAAGAAGATTATCCGTAACACGAACTTCGAAGATGCGAAAGTATTAGCAGAGCAGGCTCTTGCTCAACCGACAACGGACGAGTTAATGACGCTGGTTAACAAGTTCATTGAAGAAAAAACAATCTGCTAATTCACGAGATGCGCGGCCCAAATTACTGCTTAGGAGAAGATCATGGGTTTGTTCGATAAATTGAAATCTCTGGTTTCTGATGATAAAAAAGACACCGGAACTATTGAGATTGTTGCCCCGCTCTCTGGCGAGATCGTCAACATTGAAGACGTGCCGGATGTAGTTTTTGCGGAAAAAATTGTGGGTGATGGCATTGCTATCAAACCTACTGGCAACAAAATGGTTGCGCCGGTAGATGGTACCATCGGTAAAATTTTTGAAACCAACCATGCTTTTTCAATCGAATCTGATAGCGGCATTGAACTGTTCGTTCACTTCGGTATTGATACCGTTGAGCTGAAAGGCGAAGGCTTCAAACGTATCGCCGAAGAAGGCCAGCGTGTGAAAGTCGGCGACCCGGTTATCGAATTCGATCTGCCGCTGCTGGAAGAGAAAGCCAAGTCTACCCTGACTCCGGTTGTTATCTCCAACATGGACGAGATCAAAGAGCTGATCAAACTGTCCGGTAGCGTAACCGTGGGTGAAACACCGGTTATCCGCATCAAGAAGTAATTCTTGCCGCAGAAGAATGGCGCCTCTCGGGCGCCATTTTTTTATCTCGCCGCTTTAAACGGCCGATAGCACTTCTCCCGCGAAAGTATTTTCATCCCTTCCGGGCCGCTTTCCAGAATCCGCTTCTCGCTGTCAGAAACCTGTAAATCACACTGATATCCGCCAACGGCGCCAAATAAAGATCCCACTTCGCAGACATCCTCAAGGGCTTCGCTGCCGGTGGTCTCAAAATGGCCGACGACTCTTCCCTGCTGACGCACCACTAAACGATAGCTCTTCATTCTCCCTCCCTATGCGGCGGAAGAATGAGCTCATCGCAGCCCTGTTCATTGGTCCAGGTCATAACCGCCAGCACCCGCTGCGCGGCAGCGTGGGCGGCCTCGCCCAGCGGCATTCCACATACCAGGCCGCTCGCCAGTTCGGCGCAAAAAAGGTCGCCCGTTCCCTTCAGATCGGTTTCAACGCGCGGATGTTCAACTACCTCGACCGACTGCGCGCTAACCACCAGCACGTTGATCGTAGCGCTATTCTCTCCCGGCGCGCTGGTGATAACGACCCATTTCAGTGAATCAGAGAGCAGACTACGGGCGGCAATAATCGCCTCCTGCTGATTATGGCAAGGCAGACCGCTTAGCGTTTCCAGCTCAAACAGATTGGGCGTGATCCCCTGCGCCAGCGGGAGCAAATGCGTACGATAGGCTTCAGGGATCTCGGCCTTGACGTAGATGCCGCTATCCACATCGCCAATGACGGGATCAACGAGAATACACAGTTCTGGATGCTGCTCGCGAATGCGCAGCAGCCATTGCGCCAGACGCTTAATCTGCACGGCGCTGCCCATATAGCCGGTCGTTACCGCCCGCAGCTCGCGCAGGGCGTCACGCTCCTCCAGCGCCTTTAAATAGCCGGCAAACCACTCTTCCGGGATAACGCCGCCATAGTAAGTATCATAGTGCGGCGTATTGCTGAACAGCACCGTCGGCACCGCGATGACCCGCAGGCCGTGCTGCTTTATCGCCGGTATCGCAATACTGTTGCCTACGCTGCCGTAGACCACCTGCGACTGCACGGCCACAATATCGACCTGAAGCGCCCGACTTTTATCGTTGAAGAGCACCGATTGTATTTCATCTTGCTGGCCCATCCTTTCTCCCCCCGCTGGACAGCGGGTCATACTCTGATTATCATTCGTCCTATGCTAAAATTCATTTTGTCATAGGTCAATAATGATCGTTGGAAAAACTGCCAGTGAGATCTTCGATAGCATCCGCCATCTGGTACAAAGCGGCGCACTCAAGCCTGGCGATGTTTTGCCGCCGGTCCGCGAGCTGGCGGGCAAGCTGTCGGTTAACCGCAATACCGTCGCTGCCGCCTATAAGCGACTGGTGACCTCTGGCCTGGCTATCAGCCAGGGGCGTAATGGTACCGCCATTAAAACCCATAATACCCTGCCCGCCCTTGAAGGTGGCGATCCCTCTTCGCCGCTGAAGGATATCTCCAGCGGCAATCCCGACCCCGCTCGCCTGGCAAACCTCAAGCACTATCTCGGCGCAATTGCGCCAGCGCCTCGCCTGTACGGCGATGCGGCGGTTGAACCACGGCTGGCCGCGTGGGCCAGCCGCTGGGTTAACAACGATGTGAACCTGGATGCCGATATTAACCTTGCCAGCGGCGCTGTCGATGCGCTTGAGCGCCTGCTGTGCGCCCTGCTGCTGCCCGGCGATAGCGTGGCCATCGAAGACCCCTGCTTTCTCAGCAGCATCAATATGCTGCGCTACGCCGGTTTTAGCCCTTCGCCGGTACCGGTCGACGGGGAAGGCATGCAGCCTGAAGCCCTTGAAGAGGCGCTGAGCAACGGCGCCCGGGCGGTCATTATTACCCCGCGCGCGCACAATCCGACCGGCTGTAGCCTCAGCGAATCCCGCGCCCGGGCAATACGCGAAATACTGGCCCGCTATCCGCAGGTTCTGGTGATTGTTGACGACCATTTCGCGCTGCTCTCCGCCACGCCCTGGTACTCCCCTATCGCCGCGGAAAGTCAGCGTTGGGCGCTGGTACGCTCCCTGTCAAAAACCCTGGGACCAGATTTGCGTCTGGCCATCGTCGCCAGCGACGCTGACACGTCGGCGGCGCTGCGACTGAGGCTTAATTCCGGTAGCCAATGGGTCAGCCATCTGTTGCAGGATCTGGTCATCGCCTGCCTTAACGACAACACCTTTATGGCCTCTCTGGCGGAAACCCGGCGCCACTATCGTCAGCAGCATGAAAAGCTGATTGCCGCCCTCGCCAGCCGCGGAATCACCCATCTGACGCCGGGAGACGGCCTTAATTTTTGGTTCCCGCTGGAAGAGCCGAGCCAGCCGGTAGCGCTCCGTCTGGCGCACGCCGGCTGGCTGGTTCGCGAAGGCGAAACGTTCGGCATTCGCGCCCCTTCGCACGGGCTGAGGCTGTCGCTTGCGACGCTCAGCGACAATGAAATGAATAAGCTCGCCAATGACTTATACCAGATATTACAACAACAGTGACGGGAGTTAACGCTATGCAGATCCACTTTATCGTCCATGAAGTCTTTGAAGCGCCGGGAGCTTACCTGCACTGGGCGCAGGCGCGCGGCTACGGTATCAGCTGGTCGCGGGTATACGCGGGGGACAGGCTACCGGAAAACGCCAACGCTTTTGATATGCTGGTTGTGCTCGGCGGTCCGCAGTCGCCGCGCACGACATTATCTGAGTGCCCCTGGTTTGATAGCCACGCCGAGCAGCGTTTGATTGCGCAGGCCATTGCCGCAGGACGGATCGTGGTAGGGATATGCCTGGGCTCGCAGCTTATCGGTGAAGCGCTGGGCGCGCCGGTCATGCAAAGTCCGGAAAAAGAGGTGGGTCACTATCCCATCACGCTCACCACCGCGGGCCTGCAGGATGACAAACTGGCCCATTTTGGCCCCTCGCTGGTCGTCGGCCACTGGCATAACGATATGCCAGGCCTGACCCCGGAGGCGGAAGTGATGGCCTCCAGCGAAGGCTGCCCGCGGCAAATTGTGAAATACAGCGACCGGGTTTATGGCTTCCAGTGCCACATGGAGTTTGATGCTGAGGTCATTGAGCTGCTGATCGCCCATTCGCAGCAGGAGCTTAGCGCCGCCAGAGGCAGGCGTTTCATTCGTAGTGAACAGGAGATGCGTGCCTGCGATTATCGCGAAATGAATGAGAAGCTGTGGGCGTTTCTTGATAAGCTGACGGCAAAGTAAGCAAAAGGCTTTTATTAAAGCCCGACAGTCTAAGGATCGCCAGAAATGCCCAATCCCAACCCACAGCTTAAAGCCGCCATCGAAGCCTGCGATCGCGCTATCTCCCAGGAGGATTACGCGACACTGATGGAGTATTACGCTGATGACGCCGCGCTGGTCGTCAAGCCAGGCATGGTAGTGCGGGGCAAAGAAAATATCCGCAACGCGTTTATCGCCATTGCCGACTATTTCCAGCACCGGCTGGTGGTGACGCAGGGAAAAATGGAGATTATCGAAGGCGGCGGCAATGCGCTGGTGATTATGGAAACCCGGCTGGATATCCCGACGGCGGAAGCCGGGATAACACAGGTCACGCGGCGCGCAACCTATGTCTTTCGTCAGCAGGGTGAACGCTGGCTCTGCACCGTGGATAACTCCTACGGTACGGACCTGCTCGACGCGCCCGAGGTTTAAATTCCCGCGCCCTGGGTAAAGTGCTCTTCGCCAAATACGCCGGTAGAAAGGTAGCGATCGCCGCGATCGCAAACGATCGCCACCACTACCGCGCCAGGATTTTCACCCGCCACACGTAGCGCGCCCGCCACCGCGCCGCCGGAACTGACGCCGCAGAAAATTCCCTCCTTCACCGCCAGCATCCGCATGGTGTTTTCGGCATCCTGTTGATGGATATCGAGCACCGCGTCCACCAGCTGCGCGTTAAAAATGCCCGGCATATATTCGGCAGGCCAGCGGCGAATTCCGGGAATACTGCTCCCCTCTTCCGGCTGCAGCCCCACGATGCTCACCGCTTTATCCTGCTCGCGCAGAAAACGCGATACGCCGGTAATGGTGCCGGTGGTACCCATGCTGGAGACAAAATGGGTGATCCGCCCGTCGGTCTGCTGCCAGATTTCCGGCCCGGTAGTGGTGTAGTGCGCGTACGGGTTGTCCGGGTTGTTGAACTGATCGAGCAGCTTGCCTTCGCCGCGCTGCGCCATGGCTAACGCTAAGTCACGCGCGCCTTCCATTCCCTGCTCTTTGGTGACCAGAATCAGCTCCGCACCGTAGGCGCGCATGGCGGCACGGCGCTCCTGACTCATGTTGTCCGGCATCAGCAGCTTCATCTGATAGCCTTTAAGCGCGGCGATCATCGCCAGCGCAATGCCGGTGTTGCCGCTGGTCGCTTCAATCAGCACATCACCGGGTTTAATCTCTCCGCGCTTTTCGGCCTCGACAATCATCGACAGGGCCGCCCTGTCTTTCACCGACCCCGCCGGATTGTTGCCTTCAAGTTTGACCCAGATTTCGCTGCCGTTGTCCGGCCCCATGCGCTGCAGTTTGACCAGAGGCGTGTTGCCGATTGTTTGTTCTAATGTATTCACGGTTTTGCCCAATAAAAAGCCCGGTAAGCATTACGCCACCGGGCGAAAAACATACGCGATAACCTATCAGGCTGACTCCGCCAGAGCAATATCCTCGCGCGTCTCAATGCGTTCCTTCCCGTGATAAATACGGGCATGCTGCAGACCGACAAACAGGCGCTCTCCCCGGTGCGGCGGGACGTCGTCGCGCATGACCACGGTCAGCGGCTCGGTATACCAGCCCAGCGGTTGTACCACCAATTGCGTGTAGTGACCTTTAGGGCTAGCTTCCAGCACCTGCACCGGCAGCGGTGAATCGAGGCTGGTTCGGCGGCTCACGTCAACTTCCCACGGACGCAGGAACAGATCGACCGGCCCCTGATGCGCGGAGGTATAGCCCAGCGGCCAGCGGTGCGCGCCCACGTGGAATTGTCCGCCGCGAATGGTGCCCTGCAGACGGTTCACCTCGCCCATAAATTCCAGCACAAAGCGGGTCGCCGGTTCGCGCCAGAGCTGCTCCGGCTCGTCAACCTGCTCAATGTTCCCCTGGCTCATCACTACCACGCGGTCGGCAACTTCCATCGCCTCTTCCTGATCGTGGGTGACGAAGACGCTGGTGAACTTCAGCTCTTCATGCAGCTGACGCAGCCAGCGACGCAGCTCTTTACGCACCTGGGCGTCCAGCGCGCCGAAGGGTTCATCCAGCAGCAGTATCTGCGGTTCAACGGCTAACGCACGCGCCAGCGCCACGCGCTGCTTCTGCCCGCCGGAGAGCTGCGCCGGAAAGCGATCCGCCAGATGCGCAAGCTGTACCATCTCCAGCAGTTTGGTCACTTTCGCTTTGATGGCCGCCGCATTCGGGCGCTCGCGGCGCGGCAGTACGGTCAGGCCAAACGCAATATTGTCGAACACGGTCATATGGCGGAACAGCGCGTAATGCTGGAATACAAAGCCCACCTTGCGATCGCGGGCATGCAGACGGCTCACGTCGGTGCCGTGAAAGCGGATGTGCCCGCTGGTCTGATGCTCAAGCCCGGCGATAATACGCAGCAGCGTGGTTTTACCGGAGCCAGACGGCCCGAGCAGCGCCACCATTTGTCCGGAAGGGATATCCAGCGAGATATCATTCAGCACCTGGGTGCGACCAAAAGACTTCTTAATATTGGCAATCTCAATGCTCATGATTTCCCTCCTGATGCTGACGTTTTTCCTGATTTTCTAAACGCCACTGCACCACACTCTTCAAAAACAGGGTCAAAATAGCCATCAGCGTCAGCAACGCGGCGGCAGTAAACGAACCGATGGTGTTGTAGTCCTGCTGCAGCAGCTCAATCTGTAACGGCAGCGACAGGGTTTCACCGCGAATAGAGCCGGAGACGACGGAAACGGCACCAAACTCGCCAATCGCGCGGGCGTTGGTCAGCACCACGCCGTAAAGCAGCGCCCAGCGGATATTCGGCAGCGTCACGCGGCGGAACATCTGCCAGCCTGACGCGCCCAGCAGCACCGCCGCTTCGTCTTCGTTGCTCCCCTGGCTTAACATCACCGGCACCAGCTCGCGCACCACAAACGGGCAGGTCACAAAGACCGTCACCAGCACCATGCCCGGCCAGGCGAACATGATCTGCAGGTTGTGCTCATCCAGCCAGCCGCCCAGCGGCCCGTTGGAGCCGTAAAAGAGCAGATACACCAGGCCCGCTACCACCGGCGACACGGCAAAAGGAATATCCAGCAGGGTCAGCAGCAGCTGACGTCCCGGGAAGTTAAAGCGCGTCACCAGCCACGCCAGCAGCGTGCCGAACACCAGGTTCACCGGCACGGTGATCAATGCAATCAGCACGGTCAGCCAGATGGCGTGCAGCATATCCGGGTTCGCCAGGTTTTCCAGCGCGGGCATCAGCCCCTTGCTGAAGGCCTGAACGAAGATATACACCGTCGGCACGACGAGAATAAACGCGGAAACCAGCACGCCCGCACCGATCAGAAACCATTTACCCCAGTTGATGCGGGGCGCATCGTATCGCTTCAATTGCGTAACTTCCGCCATCAGTGACCTACCACACGTCGACCAAAGCGACTTTGCAGAGTGTTAATCGAGTACAGCAGCAGCAGCGAGGCCGCGAGGATCACCGAAGCAATCGCGCTCGCCGCCGGGTAATCAAACTCCTGCAAACGAATAAAAATCATCAGCGAGGTCACTTCCGTTTTCCACGCAATGTTGCCGGCGATAAAAATCACCGCGCCGAACTCACCGAGGCTGCGGGTAAAGGACAGCGCAACGCCCGCCATCAGCGCCGGGGAGAGCTCCGGCAGCACCACCTTGCGAAAGCTCTGCCAGCGCGTGGCGCCCAGGGTTTCCGCCGCCTCTTCATATTCCGGACCCAACTCTTCCAGCACCGGCTGCACGGTACGCACCACAAACGGGATGCTGGTAAAGGCCATGGCCACCGCGATACCGAGCCAGGTATAGGTGACTTTAATATCAAATTTCGCCAGCCACTCGCCGTACAACCCGTTCACGGAGAAGAGCGAGGCGAGGGTTAAGCCGGCAACGGCCGTCGGCAGCGCAAACGGCAAATCCATCAGCGCATCAAGCAGCGTGCGGCCCGGGAAGCGGTAGCGGGTTAAGATCCACGCCATCAGCAGGCCGAACACGCCGTTAAAAATGGAGGCGACAAACGCCGACAGCAGCGTCACTTTATAGGCCGCCACCACCTGCGGGTTGGTCACCACGTCCCAGTACTGCGCCCAGCTCATCTGGGCAAGCTGCATCACCAGCGCGCTGAGCGGCAACAACAGGATAAGGCAGACGAACAGCAGGCTGGTCCCGAGGCTTAAGGTAAAGCCCGGCAGCACGCGTTTAGTCGATACTGCAAACATTACTTACGCCCCGCCGCCAGCAGTTTGTCCAGCTCACCGCCGCTGGCAAAATGGGTTTTCATCACATCAGGCCAGGAGCCAAATTTATCTTCCACGCGGAACAGTTCGGTCTGCGGGAATTTATCTTTCAGTTTGTTCATCACGTCCGGGTTATTCACGCGGTAGTAGTAATCGGTAATGATGGTCTGCGCCTGTGGGCTGTACAGGTAGTTGAGATAGGCTTTTGCCGCTTTCTCGGTACCGTTGGCCTGGACGTTTTTATCCACCCACGCCACCGGGAACTCGGCCAGGATGTTGGTTTTCGGGATAACCACCTCAAAGCCCTGCGCTTCATACTGTTTGCGGATGTTGTTCACTTCCGATTCGAAGCTGATCAGCACATCGCCCAGACCGCGCTCGGCGAAGGTCGTGGTAGCCCCGCGACCGCCGGTATCAAACACTTCGACGTTTTTCAGGAACTGGGTCATGAACTGCTCGGTTTTCGCTTTATCGCCGCCGTCAGCCTTGTCCGCCGCGCCCCACGCCGCTAAATAAGTGTAACGCGCGTTGCCGGAGGTTTTTGGGTTCGGGAAAATCAGCTTCACGTCGGAACGCACTAAGTCATTCCAGTCGTGGATATTCTTCGGGTTACCTTTACGCACCAGGAAGCCCATGGTGGAGTAAAACGGCGAGCTGTTATTCGGCAGACGGCTTTGCCAGTCGGCGGGGATCAGCTTGCCTTTGTCGTGCAGAATCTGGACATCGGTCACCTGATTGTAGGTCACCACGTCAGCCTTCAGCCCTTGCAGAATCGCCAGCGCCTGTTTTGATGACCCGGCATGAGATTGTTTTATCGTCAGCTTATCGCCGCCGTTATCTTTCGCCCACTGCTGTTCGAACTGCGGGTTAAGGGCGGCAAACAGCTCGCGGGAAACATCGTAGGAACTGTTCAGCAATTCCGTCGCCTGCGCCTGTGCGACCAGCAGCACAGAAGCAGCCAGCGCCAGATATCCTTTTTTTAGTGATTTAACGGCCATTGCGCACCCTTATCAATATGATGATTTTCTGCTGATCATCATATTTATAACGGCTATGAAAGGAGTAACGGTTTTATATACCGTTTGGCGATTTGGAAGTCGAAAAGAGAATAAGGGAATGGCAAAGCTTATCTGAATCACGCATGCAGAACCGGAAAACGTTCGACGCCTGCCGGCCGCGCCGAACGGTCCCCTCTCCCTGCGGGGGAGAGGGTCAGGAGAAGATCTTACAGCGCCAGCAGTCTATCCAGCGAAGGCGCGAAGTAGTATCCGCCGGTCACCGGTTTGGTAAAACGCAGCATCGCGTCGCGCTTACCGTCGGTATCGCCGAACATGCTCAGCAGCTGCTGTTCAATATTGTGCAGACGCGCGCAGTAGGCGCAAAAGTAGAGGCCGTGGGTGCCGCTGGCGGTACCGTACGGCAGGCTCTGACGCACAATCTTCAGCCCTTTACCTTCTTCTTTCAGATCCACGCGGCTCAGGTGAGAGGTATCCGGACGATCGTCGCCGTCAATCTCTTCGTTGGCTTCTTTGGTACGGCCGATCATCATCTCCTGATCGGGAACGCTCATGCGATTAAGCTGCTTGAGGTTGTGCTCCCAGCGCTGCACAAATACGTAGCTGCCGCCCGCATCGACGCCATCCTGAATCACCGCCACTTCACGGCGGGTCTCTTCCCCCGCCGGGTTTTCAGTACCGTCGACAAAGCCGCTCAGATCGCGCTCTTCAATCCAGCGAAAGCCGTGAATCTCTTCTTTAACATCAATCGCTGCGCCAAAAGCGGACAGGGCCGCCTGAGCGACAGAAAAATTCAGCTCATGCTGCGCGGACAGAATGTGGATTAGCACATCATACTGGGTGGCCGGGGCCAGACCTTTGCCATAGGACGGGAAGTCTTTTAGCTCTTCAGCCCCGACGCCACCGCTTAGCTGACGCCAGACGTTATGGCCAAAAGCGACCACCGCCCCCAGCTTCGCTTCCGGGTATTTCGCCTGAAAGGTGGCTAACTTATCGGCAAACACCTTGCTGGCTTCGCGCAGGGCGTCAACATCGCCTTTGACATTTGCTTCAATCCAAATCGCCGCACGGCAATGTTCCGGCAAAATGCCGCTCTGAACCTGAGACATCGCTCCTCCTGAAATAGTACAACCACAACGCTGTGGCTTTTTAAGGCGCTATTGTACCCGCTTTTTCAGGACCTCGAATCACTTCAGATCAAATTAGCGACGCCAGATAATCTTGCTCACCTTCCAGTTTTTCAGCGTGTCGTCGGAGGGCATTAGCTCATCAGGGCCGCTCCAGTTGCCGGTGAAGGCATAGCTAATATGCTGGCTACCCTCGGCCTTGCACTCCACCACGGCACCGTTATCGTTGCTGCCTTTCTGGCAGTTACCAAACGCTTTGCTGTAGATATCGCTGAACGGGGTACCGATTTTCACGCCGCTGGCGGCTTTGATATTGCTATCGCGCACGTCGATGCGGCTAATAGTCCCGCTCTCGCCGTTGATGGTCAGCGCGACCTTGTCATCTTTTAACGCTTCGAAATAGCGCACAATATTGCCGTTAGCCGTTTTCATGCCGCTGCGCAGGCGGTAGCTGCTGCCGAGCGCGTCGCCGATCGCCTGCTCGCTCAGCGCCGTTGACGCCGTCAGGTTGCCTACGCCCTGTTCGCTCACCTCCATAGAGGAACCAAACCAGTTCCACGGATAAGCCGCCGACCAGTTCACCGAGCTCATCGTTGAGCAGCCGGTTAAAGCCAGCGGTAGTGCGCAGAGAAGTAAACGTAGCGATTTCATGACTGAATGTCCTTTCTGATGTATTCAACGCAAGTTGGAGTGCGCGATCGGCAAAAAGTGCCGTTAAACCTGTTCTTCGCGAAAACAGGCTTTCAGCCGACGGCTGCTTAACAGCCACCAGAGCGCGTAAAGATCCGCCGCCAGCAGGCCGATGGTCACCGCCGAAGGCGACTCGCCGCTCATCCACAACAGCGGTTGCCAGACCAACAGCAAGAGCTGGGAAAGCACCAGCAGCCAGCGCATCATGGGCCAGAGCCGGGGGAAGCGCTGACGATGCCCGCTAATGATAAACGCCAGCACCGCCGGAATGCCGGGGAGCAATCCCAGCCAAAAATTATCGTGGTCCGGATAAAACAGATTCAGCAGCGCGTCGCCCTGCTGGCGTGACGCGCCGGCCATCAGAAATAGCACCCACGTCCGCGCCTGAAGCAGCAGCACGCACCAAAAGAGAAACGGCAAACGCAGGCGGCCGTGGGTATCGAAATCGGCGGGGATAAACTCAGTATTCTTCATCTTCAATTAAGCGCTTGCCGAGGCACAGCACGTCTGAATGCTCATAGCCAAGGCGTTCGTACATCCCCTGCACCACATCATTATCTTCGCGAACCATAATATTTATTTTCGGACAGCCGCGGGCGATCAGCTTTTTCTCCAGCCGATTAAGTAGCGCATTAGCAATACCGCGACCGCGATATTCAGGATGCACGCCAAGATAATAGGCAGACCCGCGATGCCCGTCATAACCGCCCATCACCGTGCCAACCACTTCACCGTTAACTTCGGCGACCAGAAACAGGCTGGCATCGTGGTTCAGCTTACGTTCAATATCCATTTCCGGATCGTTCCATGGGCGAAGGAGATCGCAACGCTCCCACAGGGTGATGACCTCTTCGAAATCTTGCTGGCGAAAAACGCGTATCTCCATGGTATTCCCCACCATTGACGGTTAAAAACAGAGATTATGGCGTGATTGTGCCCGATAGCCAATATCAGGCGCAATGAGCCGCAAAAAATGGCATACTATGACTTTGTCATGTATTGAAATGAAAAGTAAAACAATTCTTATTTTGAATGGTCGTATCAGAAAAGACGATACGATATAACATTGGTTACCACTTGTTTGCAATTCAGGCCGAATGAGCACTTTTAAACCATTAAAAATACTTGCTTCGCGCCGCCAGGTGCTGAAAGCCGGGCTGGCAGCAATCACGCTTTCAGGGATCGCCTCACAGGCCAGCGCGAAAGAACAACAGCCATTGAAAACATCCAATGGGCACAGCAAACCCGCAGCGAAGAAAAAAGGCGCCAAACGCGTCGTGATGCTCGACCCGGGCCATGGCGGTATTGATACCGGCGCTATCGGCCATAACGGTTCAAAAGAGAAGCACGTCGTGCTGGCGATCGCTAAAAACGTGCGCAGCATTCTGCGCAGCAACGGCATCGATGCGCGCCTGACGCGCAGCGGCGATACATTTATTCCGCTCTATGACCGGGTGGAGATCGCCCACCAGCACGGCGCCGATCTTTTTATGTCAATTCACGCCGATGGTTTCACCAACCCGAGCGCGGCCGGCGCCTCCGTTTTCGCCCTTTCCAACCGCGGCGCCAGTAGCGCCATGGCAAAGTATCTCTCGGACCGTGAAAACCGAGCGGATGAAGTGGCCGGCAAGAAAACGACGGATAAAGACCACCTATTGCAGCAAGTGCTGTTCGACCTGGTACAAACTGATACCATCAAAAACAGCCTGACGCTCGGTTCGCATATCCTGAAAAAGATCAAGCCGGTGCATAAGCTGCACAGCCGCAATACCGAGCAGGCGGCGTTTGTGGTGCTGAAATCGCCGTCGATTCCGTCGGTGCTGGTAGAAACCTCGTTTATTACCAATCCGAACGAAGAAAAACTGCTCGGCACCACCGCGTTCCGGCAGAAAATCGCCACAGCGATTGCCAACGGCATCATCAGCTATTTCCACTGGTTCGATAACCAGAAAGCCCACTCGAAGAGACGTTAATGAGACCCGATGCGCACCAGGTAAAAGCTTTCCTTCTCCAGCTCCAGGACGCTATCTGCCAAAAGCTCAGCGCCGTTGACGGCAGCGAATTCATCGAAGATAGCTGGCTGCGGGAAGGCGGCGGCGGCGGACGCAGCCGGGTGCTGCGCGATGGCGGTATCTTTGAGCAGGCTGGCGTTAACTTTTCGCACGTGCACGGCGAGGCGATGCCGGCCTCCGCAACCGCGCACCGCCCTGAGCTGGCGGGCCGCAGCTTTGAAGCGATGGGCGTCTCGCTGGTCGTGCACCCGCGCAGCCCCTATATCCCCACCAGCCACGCCAACGTGCGCTTCTTTATCGCGGAAAAACCGGGCGCCGAGCCGGTATGGTGGTTCGGCGGCGGCTTCGATTTAACCCCCTACTACGGCTTTGAAGAAGATGCCGTTCACTGGCATCGCACCGCCCGCGACCTGTGCCAGCCCTTCGGCGAAGAGGTTTATCCGCGCTATAAAAAGTGGTGCGACGACTACTTCTTCCTCAAGCATCGTAACGAACAGCGCGGCATCGGCGGCCTGTTTTTCGATGATTTGAATACCCCGAACTTTGACCATTGTTTCGACTTTATGCAGGCGGTGGGCAATGGCTTCACCGATGCGTATCTGCCCATTGTCGAGCGACGTAAAGAGAGGGTCTGGGGCGAGCGCGAGCGCGCTTTTCAGCTCTACCGCCGCGGGCGCTACGTGGAGTTCAACCTGGTGTGGGATCGCGGTACCCTGTTCGGCCTGCAAACCGGCGGCCGCACCGAATCCATTCTGATGTCGATGCCGCCGCTGGTGCGCTGGGAATACGACTACCAGCCGGAAGCAGGCAGCCCGGAAGCGGCGCTGAGCGCGTTTATTCAGGTGCGCGATTGGGTTTAACGTTGCCTGATAGTGCGGTTCGCAGGCCAGATACGGCGCTGTTTTGCCTGATGGCGCTACGCTTATCAGGCCTGCGATGACGGCGCGAATCGCCATCCGCTAAATAGATCGTCATCACGCCCACTGCCGCATCCGCTGATGCAGCGTCAGCGACGGTTTCTCGGCGAACAGCTGCTGATAATCGGTAGCGAACTGGCCCAGGTGCCAGAATCCCCACTGCATCGCCGCATCCTTAACCGTCGTGCTCTGCGACCACGGGCTAATCAGCTCCCGGCGCACCGCGTTTAAACGAATGCGCTTCAGCCAGGCGTTCGGCCCGATCCCCAGAATGGCGTGAAAGGCGTTTTGCAGCGTACGGCGGCTGACGTGCAGCTGCTGACATAAATCGAGAACCGTCAGCGGCTCCGACATATTCTCCAGCACGTACTCCCGCGCCCGGGAAAGCAGACGCCGATAGCTCTGGTGGCTAATGCTCTCGGCGGTAATCATCGGCTGCGCCTCCTCCAGCATCGCCCCCATCGCCAGCAGGAGATTATCGCCCAACACCTTACGCACAGCGGGCTGATGAAGGTTCTCCGGATTCTCGCTAAACGTCGCCAGCGCCTGCTGCACAAAGCCCCACAGCGCCGCCTTGTGCTCCTCTTTGACCTCCAGCGCCGACTGGTTACGCAGCATATGCAGCACCCGCTCCGGGTGATGCAGGAAGCTGGCCTGGCGGGAAATGACATCCTCCGAGATCACTACGCCCAGAATGGTGTAATCATCCGGCGTGCTGAGCTCAAACTCGGTGCCGCCGGGTCGGGTGGCGATTTCGGCGCTGCCGAGGCACTGTGAGCCAATAAACCCCTGCTCGCCGCGGGTTGCCGGAATACCGAACCAGAAGGAGTTCGGCCACACCAGGCAGGACTGGCGCAGCGCCAGGCCGGTATATTCGCGAAAGACCTGAATATCATCGAGCAGGATTTCGGTAAATTCACCGTGAAATTTCCCCGGATGCAGCTGATCGTAAATCTGCTGCCAGGCGGTAATCGTCAGGGCATGTTCATAGACATCGGTGGTCCGCCGCTGATGGACGTTGTCCACCTCGACCATCGGCGTCAGTTTAACGTCTTCGGGTAATGCTTCATGATAAAGATGGTGCAGGTTGGCCGGTTTTTTCTTTTTCATGATCTGATAAACCGGGCGCGCTTTCGCGTTCCCGGCACCTCCGACTGGTTAATTTTTTAAGCGATAGCGACTACTGCGTTTACGCAACGCTCCGGTAGAAAAGAGCTGCTCCAGCGCCTTCCTGGCCTCTTCAAGCGACCAGCCGAAATGGGCGGCCACCTCCCCTGCCGTCATTCCCTGACGCGTCGAAGAGAGCAGCGTCAGCAAGGGTTCTGAGGATTCCACGACCACCGGCGGCTCCGGCGTTTGCGGCAGCCGTTGAAGACCGGCGATCAGCCGCTGGGTATCCTCTTCCGGGCGTCCAATCTCCCGACGGCTGATAACGCGCCCCGTACGCTGCGCCGCAGCGCTGCCGGCATCCAGCGCCGCCCGGCACGCCGCCAGGTCGCCTTCCACCACCAGCGTCAGCCTGCCGGGGTCAAGAACCTCATGGCTGAGCAGCCGCACGTTGGCCGCCTTCAGCATCGCATCCGCCGCGTCAACGGCGGCCACCATGCCGTCCACTTCCAGTAATCCCAGGGCGTTGATCATCGCTTCCCCCTTACGCGCGCTGGATTGGATGACGGGCAATATCCAGAACGGCATCGGTAAAGGCGTTACAGGCGGCTTTACAGGCGGCCTGGCTTCCCGTCAAAAAGGCGGCGGAATAGTTGGTTTCCGACGGCGGCGGCACGTAGGTCACCAGCTGCACGTCGGCCGATTTCATTGCCGCATCGATACCGAAGGTCGCCTCCAGCGGCGGCGCCACCAGATAAGCGATCGGATCGCCCAGCGCAATGCCGGAGGTAGACGAGAGATAAGAGCCGGTACGCGACACCACGTGCGCCAGAAACGCCGTATCTTCGGCATCGTTGGCCCACTGGAACGCGGCCCCAGTTTCGATATGCGCCACCATCGCATCCAGACCGGCGCGCACTTCCGCCGGGTTCGGGCCGCCCAGCATAATCAGCACTTCACCTGCGGTTGGCGAAGGGCCGTGGGCCGCGCCGGCGTAAAGAGAACGACCGTAGACCACTTCCACCATCGCCTGTTTTGTCGCTTCGTCAGCGGCAATATAAGTCACATCATCCGAATCCGCCGTGATGAGTCCGAGGCTACGTATATGTGGCGGTAATTTAAGCTCGCGGGCAAAGCCGTCATTCACTGAGGCAATCACGCGCATGGCCGTCACCGAAGGGCGAATTAAATCTAATGCAGGCATGATGCCTCCTTACCGAGTCATGTTGATGCCGGAAGCCTTCTGCTCCAGCATGCGTTTGGCCAAATCGACAATCACCGCCGCGGCTTCTACCGGGGGCGTGCCGCCCTGGTGAATATTGGAAATACAGGTCCTGTCCGCTTCGACGGTGGTCGCCACGCGCGGCGAATACACGGCGTAACAGGAGAGGCTTTCCGACTGCCCCAGCCCCGGACGTTCGCCTACCAGCAGGATGACCACCTTCGCGCCGAGAATTTCGCCAATCTGATCTTCAATTTTGACCCGCCCGTAGCGGACGAAGAACGGCGTACCGACCTTCAGTCCGGCCTGCTTCAGGCCCGACAGCAGCGGCGGCAGGATCTCTTCATAGTTGACGGTAATCGCGTCGGTAGAGAGGCCATCGGATACCACCACCTGAACGTCAGGATTCGCCACGCACTGCGCCTTCAGCGCCTCAATAGCCTCCGGACTCAGCCGACGGCCCATATCCGGGCGCGTCAGGTAGAGGTTTTTGTCGCTAATTTCGGAGCGCAACTCCAGCAATCCCTGGGTTTTCACCCACTCCTCCGGTACCTCTTTCAGCACCGTATCCTTGGAGCGCGAGTGGTCGGCGAGGAAGCGCAGCAGCGCGAGGGTGCGCGGACGCGGACCGGCGCGGCCGGTACACACGCGCGCCGCGGTGCTGCGCTTCAGTTCGGCCAGCACTTCCGCACGATGCGGCTGCTGCACGCCAATCCAGCCTTTCGCCTCTGGCGAACCTAAATCCAGCACGCAGCTCTCCGCCGCGACCTCGCACCGGCTGGCGCACTTCGTCACCGTCGCCTCAGGCGCTGCTGCTGCCGTCTGCGGTTGTCCCATTGACGCCATCACGCTACGTACAATTTCTTCAATCTGCTTTTGATCCATTATGTGTCATCCCCGCGTCATCAAAAGAACAGTGACGGATCGCCCGCCCGTTGGGTCAGACGACCGTTTGCCATAATGCCCATGGTTTCCAGCCAGCGTTCGAACTCCGGCGACGGCCGTAGATTCAGCAGCTGACGGACGGTAGCGGTATCGTGAAACGCGGTGGTCTGATAGTTGAGCATGATGTCGTCGCCGAGCGGCATGCCCATGATGTAGTTGCAGCCGGCGGTGGCGAGCAGAATCATCAGGTTTTCATTGAGGTTCTGGTCGGCGTCGGCATGGTTGGTGTAGCAGCAGTCGCAGCCCATCGAGATGCCGCTCAGCTTGCCCATAAAGTGATCTTCGAGACCGGCGCGAATAATCTGCCGATCGTTATAGAGGTACTCCGGCCCGATAAAGCCCACCACGGTATTGACGAGGAACGGATCGTAGTGCCGCGCCAGGCCATAGTTGCGCGCCTCCATCGTCACCTGGTCGGCGCCGAAGTTCGCGCCGGCCGACAGCGCCGAGCCCTGCCCGGTTTCAAAGTACAGGCAGTTCTCCCCGGCGATACGGTTAAACTCGGCGCCGACCGCCCGCGCTTCATCGAGCATCGCCAGCTCCACGCCGAACTCTTTTAGCCCCTTTTCGCTGCCGCAGATGCTCTGGAAAATAAGCCCCCCCGGGGCGCCGCGACGGATCGCTTCAATCTGGGTGGTGACGTGCGCCAGCACGCAGCCCTGGGTCGGGATATTAAACTTGTCGATAACGCCGTAGACGGTATCGAGGACGCGGGTCAGGTTCTCCACGTCATCGGTTACCGGGTTAACGCCGATCACCGCATCGCCCGCGCCGAACGAGAGCCCTTCGTAGATTTGCGCGGCAATGCTCTGCACGTCATCGCGGGTATCGTTCGGCTGCAGGCGGCAGCTAAAGGTGCCCGGCAGGCCGATGGTGGTGTTGGCTTTTTTAATCACCGGCATTTTCTTCGCGCCGTAGATCAGGTCGGCGTTGGAGCAGACCTTCGCCACCGCCGCCACCACTTCTGAGGTCAGCCCTTTGCGCACAAACGCGATGTCATCGCTGGTGACCTCATCGTTAAGCACGTATTCGCGCAGGTCGCTGATAGTCCAGTTTTTAATCCGCTGATAGGCGGTTTCGTTGACGTCATCCTGAATCAGGCGCGTCACGCAGTCCTCTTCATAAGGAATCACCGGATTGTTACGAATATCGGCGACCGTCATATCGGAGAGCACCTGCTTCGCCGCCACGCGCTGCTGCGAACTTTCCGCCGCCACCCCCGCCAGCACATCCCCCGAACGCAGTTCGTTGGCTTTAGCCAGCACCTCTTTTACATCCTTAAACTGATAAACATTGCCGAACAATGTGGTCTTTAGTTTCATAAGTCGTTCCCTCAGGAAGGAAATGCGAGTGATTTC
This sequence comes from Klebsiella sp. CN_Kp106, assembly GCF_040064575.1. Classification (NCBI taxonomy): domain Bacteria; kingdom Pseudomonadati; phylum Pseudomonadota; class Gammaproteobacteria; order Enterobacterales; family Enterobacteriaceae; genus Klebsiella; species Klebsiella sp. CN_Kp106. Next base: position 31,661 of record NZ_JBEAIG010000058.1, read on the forward strand.
ACCGTCACCGGCACAACCGATCCGCCAAAAAGAGGCGTACCAATGTCGATATAGTCCCCCGCCCGTACGCTCACCTCATCGATGACCGCCAGCGGGAGTTGTTGCAGCTGCGGGCGCAGCAGCATGCCCAGCGCTTTGCCAAAGTCCTGCTCGGCCACCACCAGCAGGGGATGCGGGTTGGGAAAGCGCGCGACAAAAGCCAGCAGCGCGTCAATCACCACCAGCAGGGCGGCGTAGCGCACCGGCAACGAAGCAGGAAGCGCCAGCACGTAAGCATCCGATCCCGGATCCAGATCGAGCTGCATCAGCGCCTGCTGCCAGGCGCTCAGCAGATCGGCTTCATCAAGCGGGATCGCCACCGGCAGATTGCGCAGCGGGAGCTGAACCCCCTCCAGCCAGATGGTGCTGCCGGAAAGCGAGAGCGTGTGCGCGCCGGCGCCAATCACCGTGGCGCGTACGGTTTGCGCCGGGAACTGCACGTTCATCTCCCGCAGCCGCGGATGCTCATGCAGCGCCGTGGCCAACAGTGGCCCAATATCAGAAAAACAGAACGGATCCGCGGGCTGGTTGCGGTAGCACTCGCCCACTCCGCCGGAAAGGGTTATCACCTCGGGTACCGCGCCTGCGGGCAGCAGGCCGGTTTGCATCAGCCGTTGCGCCAGCGGAGAGAGCGTGCCGTCGATAACTTCGACGATCAGCTCCGCCATCCGCCGCGCTACCTGCGCTAACTGCGAAGCACTCAACGCGCGCGCATCGGCGCCTGCGCCAAAAACCTCATCGACGATCATTTGTCCCGGCTGATGGGCATAAACCACCCGCCCCTGGCCGTCGGTCTCCAGCAGGCGCCCGCCAACGTTCAGGCAGGCGGTGGCGCTGATTTTTCCCGCTTCAAACAGCGCGTAGTTTGAAGTACCACCGCCGATATCAATGTTCAGCACCCGGCACATCCGCTGTTCAGAAAGGGTTTGCGCCCCGGCGCCGTGACCGGCAATCACCGATTCCAGATGCGGCCCGGCGCTAGCCACCACAAAGTCGCCGAGCGACTGCGAGAGCGCCATCACCGCCGGGCGGGCGTTACGGGTTTTCGCGCTTTCGCCGGTGATAATGATCGCCCCGGAGTCCACCGATTCGGGGGCAACCCCGGCGGCCTGGTACTGCGCCAGAATCAGCGCCTTGAGTTCGGCCTCCTTCAGACCGCCCTGCTTATCAACCGGGGTAAAGAAGACCGGGCTTTGCCAGCTAATTTCGCGTTTGATGAATTCGTAGCGCGGCACCTGCGACACCGCCGCACGGTTAACCAGCTCAAGGCGGGAGAAGATCACCTGAGTGGTGGTGGTGCCAATATCGATACCGACGCTCAGCAGCTGGCGAGTTTTCACGATTGCGCCTCCGCTTCGGTTTTCGCCGCCGCCGGCGCGCTTTCATCTTTCGGCACCAGCAGCATCGCTACGCCAATGGCGGTGACGCCGCCGATCAGCTTGCCGACGATCATCGGGAAGATCATGGCGTTCATGTTGGCGGCGGCGAAGCCTAAGTGATCCCCCAGCGCGAAAGCGGCGGAGACGGAGAACGCGCAGTTGATGACTTTGCCGCGGGTATCCATCTGCTTCATCATGCCGAACATCGGGATGTTGTTGGCCAGCGTCGCCACCATACCGCCGGCAGCCATATTGTTGATTTTCAGCAGATTACCGACGCGCATCAGCGGCTTTTCAAACCAGCGGGTCAGCAGCAGCACCATCGGATAAGCGCCGAGCAGCACGCAGGAGATCGAGCCAATAACTTCAATGGCGCGCATCACCTCGCCGGGCTGGTCGCCGGGAGCCATAAAGATCGGGTCGAGCCCCGGGATCAGATCCCAGCCGAGCAGGAACTTGATGACCGCCGCGGCCAGGCCGATGGTGATCAGCGCCACCAGAAATTTGGCGAAGATCTGGAAGCCGTTGATCATTTTTTCCGGAATAAACTTCAGCCCCAGCGCCACCAGCACCGCGACGATAAGCACCGGGATCATATTCATCAGGATCAGCGCGAAGGTGAACTCCACCGGCTGTCCGTTAATCTCCACGCCGGAGTACATGGCCACCAGGCCGCCGGCGATGCAGCCGATTGGAATCGTGACGATCCCGGCCAGCACGCCCAGCGCCAGGTAGCGGCGGTCGGAGGGCTCGATGATGCCGAGCGCGACCGGAATGGAGAACACCAGCGTCGGCCCCATCATCGCCCCGAGGATCAGGCCGGAATAGAGCCACGCCGCCACGTCGCCGCCCGCCAGCTCTTTAGCGAGGAAGAAGCCGCCCATATCGCAGGCCAGCAGCGTTCCGGCGAACATCGACGGGTTGGCGCCGAGCATTTCATACAGCGGAATTATCACCGGCCCGAGCAGGTGCGCCAGTACCGGCGCCAGCGCGGTCATCCCGACCATCGCCAGGCCCAGCGCGCCCATCGCCATAAACCCCTCTTCGAACTGGCCGCCGGATCCTTCGATGCTTTTGCCAAACTTGCCGAGAAAGCGCGCCGAGCCGCCAAACTGCGACAGGATCCTGTCCACGGCGGCAATCAGCATAAAGAACATCATGATGTACATGATGATTTCGTTAATTCCCATAGCCTTTACTCCCTGTCATTTATGATTTGTAGATACTGTGAACGCCGGGGCATTAACCGCGCTCCGGGGGCTTTCCCGGGTCGCGGCGTGAACGCCTTACCCGGGCTACGGAATAGCAGACGGCTGCGATCCTGTAGCCCGGCTAAGCGCAGCGCGAGCCGGGACAGCCACACGCCTCCGGGAAAATGGCCGCATCAGCGCGCCGCCGCGTACAGATCGATAATCTGCTCCCGGGTGGCGGTGCGTGGATTGGTGCGCAGACAAATGTCCTCCTGCGCCGCCTGCGCCCATGCGCTGAAATGTTCGGGCTTCGCCCCGGCGTCAGAGAGTCGTTTGCTCAGGCCGACTTCGGCGATCAGCGCCTCTACGGCGGCGATTGCCTCGTGGTCGTCGGTTTTTTTAGCGGTCAGCGCCCGGCCGATCTGGCTGAAACGCTCGCGGCATACCATGCGGTTAAACTGCATTACCGTCGGCAGCAGCATGGCGTTGGCCTGCCCGTGTGGAATATGCAGCGCCGCGCCGGGCTGATGCGCCATCGCATGACACAAGCCAAGACCCGCGCTGGAAAAGGCCATTCCCGCCATACAGGAAGCCAGCAGCATGCTTTCGCGGGCGGCGAGGTCGTGGCCGTAGCCCACGGCCTTCGGCAGCGCCTGGCCGATCATCGCTATCGCGCCAAGCGCCAGGCTATCGGTAAAGGGCGTCGCGTTGAGCGCGCTGTACGCCTCAACGGCGTGAGTCAGCGCGTCAATCCCGGTCATCGCCGTCACCGGCGGCGGAACGCCTTCGGTCAGGGCGGCGTCGAGAATCGCCACGTCCGGCATGAGCGAGGCGTGGGCCAGCACCTGCTTGCGCCCGCTGACCGCATCGATAATCACCGTCACGTTGGTGGTTTCCGAGCCGGTTCCGGCGGTGGTCGGCACCGCAATGAGCGGCAGACGCGGGCGCAGTACGCTGCTTTCCGTCATCGCGCTGAGCGTCTGCTCCGGGTTGGTGACCAACAGCGCGACCGCTTTCGCCGCGTCAAGCACCGAACCGCCGCCAAAGGCCACCACGCCGTCGCACTTCGATTCGCGCAGCTGCGCCACCGCCGCGCAGACGTCGGTAATGCACGGCTCTCCCGGCGGACAGGGCCAGACGGTCATCGCCACCCCCTTCATCGCCAGGCTGCGCGCAAGCCCGGCGGTCATTCCCGCCTGATGCAGGAAACTGTCGACCATCACCAGCAGATGGCTTACGCCTCGCGCTTGCGCTTCCTGACCGCAGGCGCTCAGCGCGCCGAGGCCGCACAGCGTCACCGGCGGCACGCTGAAGGTTTTCACCCGCTGCAGATTCAGGGTATCGAATGCCTGAAAGAGCGCCGTCTGCAGTTCAGCTTGCATAGATTCCCTCCGCTTTCTCTCTCCCGCTGTTGGCTATCGCCAGCGGGGTCATAAACAGGCTGTGCTGCGGTAAATGCACCCGTAATTCCGGGAAGCGCTTGCGAAACAGCGCGTCCACGCCCGGCTGCATACAGGAGCCGCCCGCCAGCCATAAATCAGCAATGCCCTGGCCTTCGATATGGTGAGCAACAATCTCAGCCATCTTTTCGTATACCGGCTTCACCACCGGCCAGATCTCCTGGGCGTTGCTGCGCTTGTACTGCTCCGCCTCTTCCAGCGGCATGCGGCGGTTACCGGCAAGGGTCAGGGAGATATGGTGACCGCCGGTCGCTTCATCGGCGGAGTACGTCACCTCGCCCCTTTTGACGATAGCGATCCCGGTGGTGCCGCCGCCGATATCCACCACGCCCGCGTTGTCGAGCTGTAGCAGATCCGCCACCGCGGTCGGTTCATCCAGCACGTGGCTAACTTCCAGCCCGGCAGATTCGAGTACGTTGATCGAAATACGCGGGTCGGTGCCCGGCGGAAACGAGGTCGCCGCGTGGCTGAAGCGACAGCCAAGCTGCTGTTCGAGCGTATCGAGATGGCGGCGCACGATGGTGACGGCGCCGAAGAAATCCCAGACGATGCCGTCACGCACGACGTCAGCCCAGTCCAGACATACCGCCACCGGCTGCCCTTCGCTGTCGACAACCATCGACACCACGTCGCAGGTGCCTAAATCCACGCCCAGCCACAGCGGTGATTCACTGGCGGCAGGCGTCTGATTACACAGGGCGGCCGCTTTTTGCAGTCTGGGGGTGAGCCAACGTTGTTCGTCGTGTGCCATGAGTCATCCCTTATACAATTCGGAAGGCATCCACCAGCACGCAGCGCCGCAGGCGAACGAAGGTGCGCGCACTGGTCACCCCCTCCCCGGTTGGCGTGGTGATGGTCATGGTGGTCCAGCCCTCTCCGCCCAGCCCGAGCCCGGCGATGCACGGCCCGTTTTTAACGAAAATGCTGGTATCAATGGCGTTCGCCATCTGATTCATGTTGTCGATATTGCGCGAGTGCATCGCCGCCGTGTGGTGGCAGCCGCCCTCCAGCTGCACCGCCAGCGCGATAGCGTCATCGACACTGGCCACCCGTACGACAGGGAGCACCGGCATCATCAGTTCCGTCACGGCAAATGGATGGCTGGCCGGGGTTTCCACGAACAGCAGGCGCGTCTGCGGCGGCACGTTCAGGCCTATGGCGGCGGCAATCTTGCTCGCGTCACGTCCCACCCAGTCACGGCTGACCGTACCTTTGCCGCGCTCATCGATATTCTTCAGCAGCACCGGCTGAAGCTGCTCGGCCTGGGCCGCGCTGAGCTTCACCGCCTGCTGGCCTTCCATCAGGCGCATCAGCTCGTCGGCGACGCTATCGACCACAATCAGCACCTTTTCGTCGGCGCAGATGATGTTGTTATCAAACGAGGCGCCTTTGACGATGGACCGCGCGGCGCGCGCCAGGTCGGCCGTTTCGTCGACCACTACCGGCGGGTTACCGGCGCCGGCGGCAATCAGACGTTTATTGGTATGCTTGCGCGCGGACTCCACCACCGCTTCACCGCCGGTGACCACCAGCAGGCCAATACCGGGGTACTTAAACAGCCGCTGGGCCGTTTCGATGTCCGGGTTCGCCACGGTGACCAGCAGATTGGCCGGACCGCCCGCGGCAATCACCGCCTGGTTGAGCAGCATAATCGCCCGCTGGGAAACCCTTTTCGCCGCCGGATGCGGGGCGAACACCACGCTATTGCCCGCGGCAATCAGGCTGATGGCGTTATTAATTACCGTCGCCGCCGGGTTGGTGGAGGGGGTGACCGAGGCCACCACGCCCCAGGGCGCGTTTTCAATCAGCGTCAGGCCGTTATCGCCGGTGAGCACCTGCGGAGAGAGGCACTCCACGCCCGGCGTGCCGCGCGCCTGGGCCACGTTTTTGGCAAATTTATCTTCAACGCGACCCATGCCGGTTTCGCTGACGGCAAGCTCCGCTAATTCTCTGGCGTGTTTTTCGCCCGCCTCACGGATGGCGTGAATCGCCAGCTGACGCATCGCCACGCTTTTCAGCCCCTGCTGGGCCACCTTTGCCGCCGCGACGGCGTCATCCAGGGAGGCAAAGACGCCCATCTCATGAACGGCGTCGTCCGGCTGGCTGCTGGCCGTCATTTTCAGCAGTACCGCTTTCACCACCTGTTCAATATCCTGTTGATTCATGATGTTCAGTCCTATTTATGGAAAATCACCTGACCGCCGGCCACCGCTTCATCGACGATACCGATGACGCACAAATCCACAGGAGACGCCTCGCTGCGGTGTGCCTGTCGCGCCGAGCTTCCGCTCACCAGCAGCACCCATTCGCCGGGCCCCGCGCCGATGCTGTCGATGGCGACGGCGCACTGCCCGTCGGGCTTGCCCGCGGCATCAATCATCTCCACCATCAGCAGCTTGTCGTGCGCCAGCCCCTGATGGCGGACGGTGCAGACAATCTGTCCCGTGACGACTGCCAGTTTCATACCGCCTCCCTGAATTGCGTGGTAAGTCGTGGGCCGGATAAGCGCAGCGCCATCAGGCAATGGCGCGCGTTAATGCCGGAAGGCAACGCTGGCGCGTCTTATCCGGCCCGACCATCAGATATTGCTGTCGCCTTTGAAACTGATGGGGAATACCTCCTCCAGATCGCCGTGCGGACGCGGAATCACGTGCACCGATACCAGCTCGCCGATGCGCTGCGCCGCAGCGGCGCCGGCATCGGTAGCGGCTTTGCAGGCCGCCACGTCGCCGCGCACCATCGCGGTCACCAGACCGCCGCCAATCTGCTTCACGCCAACCAGCTTCACGCGCGCGGCTTTCACCATCGCATCAGAGGCCTCAATCAGCGCAACCAGGCCCCGGGTTTCAATCATTCCTAATGCTTCCATTGTGTTTTCCTCTTACTTAAGGGGGTCCAGAACGGGACCGTTCATTCAACCTGCGTGGGTAAGCGGCACTCGCCGCTTACGTCACTCCGGCGCGGCACGGCTGCCACTAACGCCAGTTCGATAATTTCCTGCACGCTACAGCCTCGGGAGAGGTCGTGGAGCGGTGCGGCCAGCCCCTGAATCAGCGGCCCGACCGCACGATAGCCGCCCAGGCGCTGGGCGATTTTGTAGCCGATGTTGCCGGCTTCCAGCGACGGAAAAACCATCACGTTGGCCCGCCCCTGCAGCGGACTGGCGGGCGCTTTTTGCGCGGCGACCTCCGGCACGAAGGCGGCGTCAAACTGCAGTTCGCCATCCACCATCAGCTGCGGAGCGCGCTGACGCACGATCTCTGTGGCCTGCTGTACGTTGGCGACGTTGGGATGACGGGCGCTGCCGCTGCTGGAAAACGACAGCATCGCCACCCGCGGCTCCTCGCCGGTAATGGTCTGCCATGTCTCCGCGCTGGCGATGGCGATATCCGCCAGCTGCGCCGCCGTCGGCTGCGGCACCACGCTACAGTCGGCAAATCCCAGCGCCGGTCCGACGTACTGCGGCAGCATCAGAAAGATCGACGACAGCGTTTTGCAGCCCGGCTGAAGGCCAATAATGCGTAATCCGGCGCGCAGCACGTTCGCCGTCGAGGAGAGATTGCCGGCAATACACACGTCGGCCTTCCCGGCGCTGACCATGGCGGCGGCGAACATCAGCGGGTCGTTGAGTTTTTCCTCCGCGTCCGGCGGCGTTTTTTCTCCGGCGCGGGCAAGCCAGCTCCGGGCAAACGCTTCGCGCATTTGCCGGTTGCTGTGCGGGTCGACGATCTGCATACCGTCCATCGGCAGGCGGTGGCTGAGGGCGAACTGGCGCAGGGCAAAAGGGCTGGCGATCAAAATCGGCTTTGCCAGCCCCTGCTGCTGGAGGTAGTGCGCCGCTTTGAGGACGCGGATATCCAGCGCGTCCGCAAACACCACCCGGGCGGGCGAACGCAAAGCCAGTTGACGGGCGCGTTGAATAATCATTGCTCCCCTCCCAGACGCTGTTGGATCTGACTGACGGTTAGCGGATGTTTCGCCACGCTTAAAATCATCATCACGTAGACGGTGCTGGAGAGGCGGTTGATCGCCTGCAGAATGTCCGGACGTAAGACCTCAAAACTGCGGGTAATAAAGACCTGCGCGGCGACCGTTTCCGTTTCGCGTATTTTGCTGCGCAGCAGATTGAGCAGCGCGGCATCGCGGCCGTGGCCGGCTTCCGGCACCAGATGATCGTGGTCGAGATAGCGCAGCGGCTGGTGGGAAAGGCGATGCAGTTCATCCTCGTTCAGCCCGACGATAGACTGCGCCGCCAGCGGTTCACCCACGGCGTCGGCGCGCATAATATTGCCCAGGCGCGAGCGGATATCCGCCAGCCAGGGCTGCCAGGGCTCCGCCAGTTCGATTTGCAGCCATACCGCCAGGGCGATGGTGGCGTCGAGGGCGGCGCGAAAGCCCAGCCGCGGATCGCTTTTGGCGACCATTTTTTCCGCCGTCAGATGGGTCAGGGTGTCCGGTTTTTTGTCTACCGGCTGGCGGCACAGTTCGCAGCAGGCCTGCGGATGCGTACCGCTGCTGGTTAAACCGTGTACCGGCTGCGGCTGCTGCGCGTCGTCATCGACAAACAGGCTGCCCTGCTCGTCGAGAAACTTAATGCGCAGACGGCGGCTTTCCAGCAGCTCCCGGGCCGAAGGCGTCAGACGGGCGTCGGCGGGCAGATGAATTTCTGCTCCTTCGCTGAGCGTATGGTTCGCTCTGAGCCAGGCTTCGGTAATAAAATCTTTCATAGCGATTGCCAGTTCGCAGGCCAGGCGACGTACAGGAAGCGCACGGTCGACGGCGTGCCGAATTCTATGCTCGAACCTTTCGGGATAAACATCACGTCCCCGGCTTTGGCCACCATGGTTTCGCCTTCATGGCGCACGTGGAGTTCGCCCTCCAGCACCATGTCGACCTCGTCATAGTTCAGCGTCCAGTGGAAGAAGGCGTTTTCCCACTGCATAAACCCGGCGGCCATGCTGCTGCCGTCCTGCTCGGTAACCAAATCCGTTAAGCCGACGCGGTGCGGTTCGGCGCCGTCGAAGCGGCCGAATTTCACGCTGCTGCCGTCAATGACCTTTACGCCGCCTTTACCGGTGACCGCCTTAAAGCTGGGCTGCATCGCGTCCATCCCCAGCGACTGCTTCTCCTTCATCACTTTTTCCATCAGCTGCGCCACCAGGCTTTCGGTAAACTGCCCTTCCGGCAGCTGCGCGATAATGGTTTCGCGAATGCGCTGGCTTTCGGTTTTTTCCTCTGCCGCCGGGACTGCCGGCTCTGGCGCAGATTCATCGCACTCCTGGATGGCGACGCCCAGCAGCTCCGCGACTTCGCGGGCTTCCGGGGTGATGATGCTGGCGCGCAGCACAACCGATATTTCCTCTTCGCCTCGCGCGTGGGCCGCACGAATATCGTTAGCTGTGATAAGTTTCTTCACCTGCCCCTTCCTCCTTTTGGCTGAGCTCACTCAGGTAATTCACCAGATGCTCTACGCTTTGCGGGTCGTGAGCGTTGAGTTCGAAAATCGGCTCCTGAAACCCCATCCCGTGCAGCAGTTGCCGCACCGCGGCGACGTCGGCGTCCGGCATATCCGTTTTGCTGATCGCGGCGATATGTCGTTTATTCGCGCCAATATCCAGTAGCCCGGCGGGTAAGCGACTTTCGGTATCATTTGCCGCGTGGACATAAATCAACGTATCAACATCCTGCAGCGTGGTAATTAATGCGTGGTACCAGCGCGGATGGCTGAAATATTCCCCCGGGGTGTCAATATCGCCTTTCTCGTTAAATTCCACGGCCTGCGTTTTTCTCGCGAGGGAATAATTTCCCTGCAACGCATTAAATAGCGTTGTTTTTCCCGCGCCCACCGTACCGACAAATGCAATACGTTTCATTGCCGCCTCTAATTAGCTTTTGGTTAACTCGCAGAGGGTGTAATTTAATAATCGGCCAAGCCCGCTCACCGTCTGCAGCAGCGCCTCTTCTACCGCGCCGACCGAGCCGTAAATCACCAGCGCGCCGCTAAACCGGTCGAGAAAACCGATATGCACATCGGCGGCCTTCATCGCTAAATCACCGGCGATCATGGCGGTTTCTCCAGGGGTTAAGGTCATAATGCCGATAGCGCCGGATTCGGGAACGCCGATCTTTTTCGCCAGTTCTGCCCCAGGGTGCGCAATCAGATGCGCCAGCGTCACCTGCTTGCCGGGTACAAATTCCTGAATGATGCGTTCTTTATCCATGGCTCACCGCTCCGCTAAAACTTGCGCTTATCGTGACAAGTTTCCGCTGGAGTAAATAACAAAATTCGGCAAGTTGATTTGAAAGGTGAGATAGATCACTTATAAACAGAAATAAAAAAGTGCGGGAGAATTCCCGCGCCTGAAATAATTAAATGAAAATTACAGCGGCTGAGTTTGCGCTTCAACAACCGCCAGCGCGACCATATTCACGATACGCCGTACCGAAGCAATTGGCGTCAGGATATGCACCGGCTTCGCGACGCCCATCAGCACCGGTCCGACGGTGACGCCTTCAGAGCTGGAGACGCGAAGTAAGTTGTAACTAATACGCGCTGCTTCCATATTCGGCATCACCAGAATATTGGCCGAACCTTTCAGCGGGCTGTCCGGCATCCGCTCATTACGAATGCTTTCCACCAGCGCGGCATCGCCGTGCATTTCGCCATCGATCATCAACTCCGGCGCCTGCGCCTTCACCAGCTCCAGCGCCTGGCGCATTTTGCTGGCGGACGGGCAGTCCGAGGAACCAAAGTTCGAGTGCGACAGCAGCGCCACCCGCGGTTCAATCCCGAATCGACGAACGGTTTCTGCCGCCATCAGGGTGATCTCGGCAATTTGCTCCGGCGAGGGATCGTGGTTGACGTAGGTGTCGGCGATAAAGGTGTTGCCGCTCGGCAGCAGCAGCGCGTTCATCGCCCCGGCCGCATGAACCCCTTCGCGGTAGCCAAACAGCGGCTGAATGACGCTGTAGTGCTCGTGATAGTCACCGATGGTGCCGCAGATCATCGCATCGGCTTCGCCGCGCTGCACCATGATCGCGCCAATGACCGTAGTGTTGCTGATCACCGCCCGCTGCGCCTGCTCCTGGGTGATCCCGCGGCGCTTCATCAGGGTGTAATATTCATTCCAGTACTCTTTGAAGCGCGGATCGGATTCGTTATTGACGATCTCAAAATCAACCCCGGCTTTGATCTGCAGTCCCAGCTTCTGGATGCGCATCTCAATGACGCCGGGACGACCGATCAGAATCGGTTTCGCCAGCCCAAGGGAGACCAGCTCCTGAGTCGCGTGCAGTACGCGGGTATCTTCGCCTTCCGCCAGTACCACCCGCTTCGGCTCTTTGCGCGCCTGCGAGAAAATCGGCTTCATAAACAGGTTCGTTTTGTAGACGAACTCGCTGAGCTTCTCGATGTACGCATCAAAATCGGCGATCGGGCGGGTCGCGACGCCGGAGTCTATCGCCGCTTTCGCCACTGCCGGAGCAATCTTGACGATCAGCCGCGGGTCGAACGGCTTCGGAATGATATATTCCGCGCCGAAGCTCAGATCCTGATCGCCGTAGGCGGAGGCCACCACTTCGCTCTGTTCAGCGTGCGCCAGCTCGGCAATCGCGTGCACCGCCGCCAGCTTCATCTCTTCGTTAATCGCCGTTGCGCCGACGTCCAGCGCGCCGCGGAAGATGAACGGGAAGCACAGCACGTTGTTCACCTGGTTCGGATAGTCGGAGCGGCCGGTACAGATAATGGCGTCGGAGCGCACCTCTTTCGCCAGCGGCGGCAGAATCTCCGGCTCCGGGTTAGCCAGCGCCAGAATCATCGGCGCGCGGGCCATTTTCTTCACCATCTCCTGAGTCAGCACTTTCGGGCCCGAGCAGCCGAGGAAAATGTCCGCCCCGTCAATCACGTCATCCAGCGTGCGTTTGCCGCTGTCTTCGACCGCATAGGCCGCTTTCGTCTCCGCCATATTCGGCTCGCGGCCCTTATAGATAACGCCTTTCGAGTCGCAGACCACGATGTTGTGTTTCTGCATCCCCAGCGCCACCAGCAGGTTCATACAGGCAATCGCCGCCGCGCCCGCGCCGGAGACCACCATCCGCACGTCGGAGATGTTTTTCTCCACCACCCGCAGACCGTTAAGAATCGCCGCGGTACTGATAATCGCCGTCCCGTGCTGATCGTCATGGAAAACCGGAATATTCATGCGCTCGCGCAGCTTTTGCTCGATGTAGAAGCACTCCGGCGCTTTAATATCTTCAAGGTTGATACCGCCGAAGGTCGGCTCCAGCGCCGCGACGACGTTGATAAATTTGTCCGGGTCCAGTTCATCGACTTCAATATCGAACACATCGATACCGGCGAATTTTTTAAACAGAACGCCTTTGCCTTCCATCACCGGCTTACCGGCCAGCGCGCCGATATTGCCCAGCCCCAGAACGGCCGTGCCGTTGGAGACCACCGCTACAAGGTTGCCGCGCGCGGTATATTTATAGGCTGCCAGCGGATCCTTCTCGATTTCCAGGCAGGGCGCGGCGACGCCCGGCGAGTAGGCCAGGGCCAGATCGCGTTGGGTAGCCAGCGGTTTGGTCGGGGAGACCTGGATTTTTCCGGGGACCGGGAATTCGTGGAAATCAAGGGCGCTTTGTTTTAACTGCTCATCCATTTTATCGTTCCTTTCACGTATCGATCGTAGGGGGTGAAACGTTATCGCGTACCTGGTGTTCACCCTAAAGGGCCACCTAGTATCTCGCCTGACGGCTTCGTAAACTTTGAACACCGCCAAACTCTCGCCATAACAAAGTTATATTTGTTATCGATTTATATTGTTTATGTAACTTAGTTTCAGAAGCAATGATAGCCCCGTCTGCTATGCTTTTTAGTTATGCAACTCATCACCCTCTCTATCCTAATCCAATAAAAACTCATGTAACCTATTGTTTCAGGAGCACATTATGTCCCGTAGAGAACTAGCCAACGCCATCCGCGCCCTGAGTATGGATGCAGTCCAGAAAGCCAACTCCGGCCACCCCGGCGCGCCAATGGGTATGGCCGATATCGCCGAGGTGCTATGGAACGATTTCCTCAAGCACAATCCTGAAAACCCGCAATGGTACGATCGCGACCGCTTTATTCTCTCCAACGGCCACGCGTCGATGCTGCTTTACAGCCTGCTGCATCTGACGGGCTATGACCTGCCCATCGAAGAGATAAAAAACTTCCGTCAGCTGCATTCAAAAACCCCGGGCCACCCGGAGATTGGCTATACGCCGGGAGTGGAAACCACCACCGGTCCGCTGGGGCAAGGACTGGCGAATGCCGTGGGCCTGGCTATCGCCGAGCGCACGCTGGCGGCCCAGTTTAATCAGCCAGATCATGAGATCGTCGATCACTTCACCTACGTGTTTATGGGCGATGGCTGCCTGATGGAGGGGATTTCTCACGAAGTGTGCTCTCTGGCGGGGACGTTAGGACTGGGCAAGCTGATCGGCTTCTACGACCACAACGGCATTTCCATTGATGGCGAAACCAAAGGCTGGTTTACCGATGACACGGCAAAACGCTTTGAGGCCTATCACTGGCATGTGGTGCATGAAATTGACGGCCACGACCCCGAAGCCGTGAAGAAAGCGATTCTGGAAGCCCAGAGCGTGAAGGACAAACCCTCGCTGATTATCTGCCGTACGGTGATAGGCTTTGGTTCGCCGAATAAAGCAGGGAAAGAAGAGGCACACGGCGCGGCGCTGGGAGAACAGGAAGTGGCGCTGGCGCGCCAGCAGCTGGGCTGGCATCACCCGGCGTTTGAGATCCCGAAAGAGATCTACCGGGCCTGGGACGCGCGTGAAAAGGGACAAAAGGCGCAGAAAAGCTGGGAGGAGAAGTTTGCCGCCTATCAGCAGGCTCATCCGCAGCTGGCGGCGGAGTTTACGCGGCGCATGAGCGGCGGACTGCCTGAGTCGTGGGATGAAACGACGCGGAAGTATATTGCCGATCTGCAGGCTAACCCGGCGAAAATCGCCACCCGCAAGGCTTCGCAAAATGCCCTCGATGCCTACGGCCCGCATCTGCCGGAACTGCTGGGCGGCTCCGCTGACCTCGCGCCCAGCAACCTGACCATCTGGAAAGGATCGACTTCGCTGAAAGAGGATCCGGCGGGTAACTATATCCACTACGGCGTACGCGAGTTCGGGATGACGGCCATCGCCAACGGCATCGCGCATCACGGCGGGTTTGTCCCCTATACCGCCACCTTCCTGATGTTCGTCGAATATGCCCGCAACGCGGCGCGTATGGCGGCGCTGATGAAAGCGCGGCAAATCATGGTCTATACCCACGACTCCATCGGTCTCGGCGAAGATGGTCCGACGCACCAGGCGGTAGAACAGCTGGCCAGCCTGCGCCTGACGCCAAACTTCAGCACCTGGCGACCGTGCGATCAGGTGGAGGCCGCGGTGGCGTGGAAGCTGGCGGTCGAACGTCACAGCGGGCCGACGGCGCTGATCCTCTCAAGGCAAAATCTGGCGCAAATGGCGCGCACGCCGGAGCAGGTACAGAATATCGCCCGCGGCGGCTACGTGCTGAAGGACGCTGGCGGCAAGCCGGACCTGATCCTGATAGCTACCGGTTCGGAAGTCGAGATCACCGTGCTGGCGGCGGAGAAGCTGCTGGCCAAAGGGGTGAACGTGCGCGTGGTTTCCCTGCCATCGACCGACGTGTTTGATGCCCAGGAGGAAGCCTACCGGGAATCGGTCCTGCCGTCGGACGTCAGCGCCCGCGTCGCGGTTGAGGCCGGCATCGCCGACTACTGGTATAAGTATGTGGGGCTAAAAGGCAAAATCGTCGGCATGACCGGCTACGGTGAATCGGCCCCCGCGGATAAGCTCTTCCCTTACTTCGGCTTTACCGTTGAGCATATCGTTACCGTGGGGGACGAGGTACTGAACGGGTAACCCAGAGCGTGGGCCAGGCGTCTGGCCCCTGCCAGTTATCGCACTGCGGCTGCCGCGCGTAGCGTACCAGGCTAAACCGCTGGCCGTCATAGCGCCAGCGCGTTTGCGTCCCGCAGTCGCCGGGCGCGCGCCCTTTATCCAGCGTCACCAGTTCCTGGCGTCGATCGTCGTAGCGGGCGTTTACCAGTTCGACATCGCGCGGCCCGTCGCCGGGGGGCTGGAAAGGCAGAGTGAACCGTACCGGATGAGCAATATACGGCCGCTGGCGCGACACCAGCCAGGCCAGCCAAATGGTGTTGTAGGCGCCCGCTTCGCAGCTGGTCATCAGCAGCACCCTATCGTCGGTCAGCGCGGCAACCCGCACCTCGCGGCGAAACGGATCCAGCGAACAGGCGCTGCTGTTCATGCGCTCGTTGCCATAATCCATGAGATCGTTAAGTTCATCGCGGCTGAGGGGGGACTCCGCCACGTCGATTCTCGCCACCGAGCGCAGCGCCGGGGCGGGCGGAACGCTGAGCGGCGGCTCTTCCCCCTTCCCTACCCACGCGGTTTCGCTCCCCACGCGCTTCTGCCGGCTATCGATAAACAGCAGGGCGGCTTTCAGCCCCTGTAAAGAGATGGCCTGCAGGCCATTTTCGAGGGTTATCGCCTTTGCTGCCTGCACCTGCTGCAGAAAGGCATCAATGGTGACGCTATCGTCGGTTTCAAGCAGTTTGTCGGCGATCTGCCAATGTTTATCGCCCAGAGACAGGGGTTTACCATCGAGGCGAAGGCGCGGCGCAATCGGCGCCAGCGCCGCGACCGGATTGCCCACGCCGCCGAGTTCAATGCGCAGGCTGGCGCTGGTAGCCGCCCCGGCGCTGCGGGTGAGGGTCATGACCAGGCCGTGATGCAGCCCGACGTTGCGGGCCACGCAGAAGTTCTGATTGTTGCAGGTTACCTGCCAGTCATTGAAGAGCTGTTGTGCCGGCGCCGCCCGCACCAGCGACGTCGGCAGTAAACCGAAAAGCAGAAACAAAATAACCCGATGCAACATGAGCGGCACAACCCCGGAGAAAACGCCATACACAGCGGCTATGTTCACCAGCGGCGAGGTTTTACTCAATCGGATTTATCAGAGATCCCCGTTCATCAGCCCGGAGGTTTGCAAATATTGCAGCAGGATCACCGCTTTGCCATCGCGGATCTCCCCGTTCGCCATCATCTCCAGCGCCCGATGATAAGGGAGCTCCAGCACCTCAATATCTTCATCATCAACGCCGCCGCCATCGTTGGCCCGCTGAGTATCGTTATATTCGGCAATAAAGAAATAGATAAGCTCGGTGACGCCGCCGGGCGACATAAACAGTTCAAACAGTTTGCGCACTTCACCCACTTCGAAACCGGTCTCTTCAATGGCTTCTTTGCGCACGCACTCCTCCGGCTCATCGCTGTCCAACAGCCCGGCGCAGGTTTCAATCAGCATCCCGTCTTCGTTGCCGTTTATCCAGGTCGCGATGCGGAACTGGCGAACCAGCACGACGGTCTGCTTATGGCGGTTATACAGCAAGATGGTAGCGCCGTTGCCGCGATCGTAGACTTCGCGTCTATGGCGAACCACGCTGCCGTCGCTGCGCGTCAGTTCATAGGTCATGTTGCGCAAAAGGAACCAGTTTTCGGAGAGGATTTTATCTTTGATAATGTTGATATTGAGTGACATACGAGCCCCACAGCGTGAAATGACGATTCCATACTACGCTGTGAAGCCCGCTTTGTCGTCAGTGAAGCGGAATCGATTTAACCTCGAGGAAGTCCATTATCCCCTGCGCCGCGTGGCGGCCTTCCGCCATGGCGGTCACCACCAGATCGGCGCCACGCACCGCATCGCCGCCGGCAAACACTTTGCGATGGGTGGTCTGGTAGCGGTAGCGGCTTTCCACATTGGCCTTGATTCGACCCCGGCTATCGAGCTTAACGCCCACCGATTCCAGCCACGGCATACCGTGCGGATGGAAACCAAAAGCCATGATCACCGCGTCGGCGGGCATGACAAACTCGCTTCCGGGGATTGGCGACGGGCTGCGGCGCCCCTGAGCGTCCGGCGCGCCCAGCCGGGTACGCAGAAAGCGTACGCCGTTGACGTGTCCCTTTTCGTTCAGCTCCAGGGTGACCGGCTGGACGTTAAATTCAAACTGCGCCCCCTCTTCGCGCGCGTTTTTCACCTCTTTCTTCGAACCAGGCATATTGGCTTCATCGCGACGATAGGCGCAGGTAACCTGCTTCGCGCCGTGGCGCAGCGCGGTACGCACGCAGTCCATCGCCGTATCGCCGCCGCCGAGCACCACGACGTTCAGCCCTTCGGTGTTGACGTAAGGCTCTTCCGGCAGCTCAAGCAGCCCCATCACCTGTTTGGTGTTGGCTATCAGGAACGGCAGCGCGTCATATACGCCGGGCGCGTCTTCATTCGGCAGATCCGCTTTCATCGAGCGATAGGTTCCGGCGCCAATAAATACCGCGTCATAGTCATCAAGCAGCGTCGTCAGCGGGATATCTTTGCCTATCTCGCAGTTCAGCTCAAAGCGCACGCCCATCTGGGTAAAGATTTCCCGCCGCCGGGCAAGCAGAGATTTATCCAGCTTAAAGGCCGGAATACCAAAGGTCAGCAGACCGCCAATTTCCGGATGACGGTCAAAGACCACCGGACTCACGCCGTTACGCACCAGACGGTCGGCGCAGGCGAGCCCGGCAGGACCCGCGCCGATAATCGCCACCCGCTTGCCGCTTTCAACGACCTGAGAAAGATCCGGCCGCCAGCCGTTGGCCAGCGCCTGGTCGGAGATATAGCGTTCAATGTTGCCGATAGTCACCGAACCGTGCTCATCGCGCAGCGTGCAGGCCCCTTCGCACAGGCGATCCTGCGGGCAGACGCGGCCGGTAATTTCCGGCAGGCAGTTGGTCTGGTGAGAAAGCTCCACGGCGGCGGAAATATCCCCCTCTTTCACGCGTTCAATCCACTGCGGAATATGGTTATGCAGCGGACAGGTCCATTCACAAATGCTGTGCTCGCCGCACGTCAGGCAGCGCTCCGCCTCGCGGTTGGCCTGCCCGGCGCTGAACGGCAGATAAATTTCGCTAAAATTGGCCTTACGCGCCTCGGCGGATAGCTTGTCGGGCTCGCCGCGCGGCGGCGTCGCGGCCATCTGCGCGACTTTGCCCGCGGAGCAAGGCGCCATCGCCGCGCCGGGGTGGCCAAGACGCGCCGCGCGCTGACGCCGCTGTTTCGCCAGATTCACCAGCGTGCTGTCCGTTGCCAGTACCAGCGCTTCGGCCGGGCAGTTTTGTACGCAGGCGGGCCCCTCTTCGCGACCGCTGCACAAATCGCATTTATGCGCCGTCGCTTTGACCCTCTCCTCCTGTACCGGCGTCAGGACGATTTGCATCACGCCAAACGGGCAGGCAACCATACAGGATTTACAGCCGATGCATTTCTCCTGATTAACCTGGACGCTGTCGTTAAGCTGGCTGATGGCGCCATTGGGACAACTGCGGGCGCACGGCGCCCCTTCACAATGGTGGCAGGTTACGGCGTTACGTTTTTGCTCGTTTTTGATAACCGTAATGCGCGGCAAAAAACGCTGCGGGGTCAAAACATGCTGCTCATCGTTGTGCGCCATGACGCAGGCAACTTCACAAGCCTTGCATCCGATGCACTTATGACTATCGCTTAAAATAAAGTGGTTCATGACATCCTTCAGTCTTCGTGGTGAATAACCCCTCAATTCGCATGCTTATCTATTACCCGACAAAACGGTGCCGGAACAATGTGCATTTGCACATGTTGCCGATTTTTTGGTAATAACCCGAGGTGGATCAATTTTTTTGACTTAAATGAAATCACGTTTTATTTAGCTAAGTAATAATGCGCTACGTATGCGCCACCGCGGCGGCGCGCCGAAAGGAAGGAGCAGATAGAGGAAGAAAGAGAGTTCTTTACGCTGCCATAAAAGGCACACGATAAATTACACTATCTCCTTATTTTCTCCACGATTGCCTGAGGGCTTGCCGCTAGAGTGTCACAGGCTGTGCAATAACAAAAAAATGTGCAAAATGAGGTCCTAATTCTGATGGCGAATTTTTTTATCGATCGCCCCATTTTTGCGTGGGTACTGGCAATACTTTTATGCCTGACCGGTACGCTCGCAATTTTGTCGCTTCCCGTTGAGCAATATCCCGACCTTGCCCCGCCTAACGTACGGATCACAGCGAACTATCCGGGCGCTTCGGCACAGACGCTGGAAAATACGGTCACCCAGGTTATCGAGCAAAATATGACCGGCCTCGATAACCTGATGTATATGTCATCCCAGAGCAGCGGCACCGGCCAGGCCACCGTGACGCTGAGCTTTACCGCCGGGACCGATCCGGATGAAGCGGTCCAGCAGGTGCAGAACCAGCTACAGTCGGCGATGCGCAAACTGCCGCAGGCCGTCCAGAACCAGGGCGTAACGGTGCGTAAAACCGGGGATACTAATATCCTGACGATCGCCTTCGTCTCTACCGACGGCAGTATGGATAAACAGGATATCGCCGACTACGTCGCCAGTAATATTCAGGACCCGCTCAGCCGGGTCAACGGCGTCGGAGATATTGACGCCTATGGTTCGCAGTATTCGATGCGCATCTGGCTCGATCCGGCCAAACTCAACAGCTTTCAGATGACGGCGAAAGACGTCACTGATGCCATCTCTTCGCAGAACGCGCAGATCGCCGTCGGCCAGCTGGGCGGCACGCCGTCGGTGGATAAACAGGCGCTCAACGCGACGATTAATTCACAATCGCTGTTACAAACGCCGGAACAGTTCCGTGATATTACCCTGCGGGTTAATCAGGACGGTTCGGAAGTTACCCTTGGCGACGTCGCCACCGTCGAGATGGGGGCGGAAAAATACGATTACCTCAGCCGCTACAACCGCCAGGCGGCGTCCGGGCTGGGGGTTAAGCTGGCCTCTGGCGCAAACGAAATGGCGACCGCTGAACGCGTCATCAGCCGTCTGAACGAGCTGTCGCAATATTTCCCGCACGGCCTGGAATATAAAGTCGCTTACGAAACCACCTCATTCGTTAAGGCGTCGATTACCGACGTTGTGAAAACGCTGCTTGAAGCCATCGCGCTGGTCTTTCTCGTGATGTATCTGTTCCTGCAGAACTTCCGCGCCACGCTGATCCCGACCATCGCCGTTCCGGTGGTGCTGATGGGAACCTTTGCCGTCCTTTACGCCTGCGGCTACAGCATCAACACCTTAACCATGTTCGCGGTGGTGCTGGCGATAGGCCTGCTGGTGGACGATGCCATCGTGGTGGTAGAGAACGTCGAGCGTATCATGAGCGAGGAGGGCCTCTCGCCGCGTGAAGCGACGCGAAAATCAATGGGGCAGATTCAGGGCGCGCTGGTCGGTATCGCCATGGTGCTATCGGCGGTATTTGTGCCGATGGCCTTCTTCGGCGGCACCACCGGCGCGATCTACCGCCAGTTCTCGATTACCATCGTCTCGGCGATGGTGCTGTCGGTGCTGGTGGCGATGATCCTCACCCCGGCGCTGTGCGCCACATTGCTTAAACCCGTTCATAAAGGCGAAACCCACGGGCAGCGGGGCTTTTTTGGCTGGTTTAACCGCACGTTTAACCGTAACGCCAGCCGCTACGAAACCGCGGTCGGCAAAATTCTTCATCGTTCGCTGCGCTGGATAATGATCTACGTCCTGCTGCTGGGCGGGATGGTCTTTCTGTTTCTGCATCTGCCCACGTCATTCCTGCCGCTGGAAGACCGCGGCATGTTTACCACTTCGGTGCAGTTGCCGAGCGGCTCAACCCAACAGCAAACCCTGAAGGTGGTGCAGCAGGCGGAAGACTACTTCCTGAACAATGAGAAGCAAAACGTTGAATCGGTGTTCGCGACCATCGGCTCCGGCCCCGGCGGCAACGGCCAGAACGTGGCGCGTATGTTCGTACGCCTGAAGGACTGGGACGAACGCGATCCCACAACCGGTTCATCTTTTGCCATCATCGAACGCGCAACCAAAGCGTTTAACAAAATTAAAGAAGCGCGCGTCTTTGCCAGCAGTCCGCCGGCCATCAGCGGTCTGGGCAGCTCCGCCGGTTTCGATATGGAGCTGGAGGATCACGCGGGCAACGGACACGAAGCGCTGATGGCCGCCCGCGATACCCTGCTGGAGCTAGCCGGCAAAAATAACCAGCTCACCCGCGTCCGCCACAACGGCCTCGACGATAGTCCGCAGCTTCAGGTGGACATCGATCAGCGTAAAGCGCAGGCGCTGGGCGTCTCTATCGACGATATCAACGACACCCTGCAGACCGCGTGGGGGTCAAGCTACGTTAACGACTTTATGGATCGCGGCCGCGTGAAGAAGGTCTACGTTCAGGCGGCCGCGCCGTATCGCATGCTGCCGGACGATATCAACCTGTGGTACGTGCGCAACAGCAGCGGTACGATGGTGCCCTTCTCCGCCTTCACGACCTCGCGCTGGGAGACCGGCTCGCCGCGTCTGGAGCGCTACAACGGCTACTCGGCGGTAGAGATCGTCGGTGAAGCCGCGCCGGGCGTCAGTACCGGTACCGCCATGACGATTATGGAAGAGCTGGCCCAGCAGTTGCCGAACGGCTTTGGTCTCGAATGGACGGCGATGTCTTATCAGGAGCGGCTCTCCGGGGCGCAGGCGCCGGCGCTGTACGCCATTTCGCTGCTGGTGGTGTTCCTGTGCCTGGCGGCGCTGTATGAAAGCTGGTCGGTGCCGTTCTCGGTGATGCTGGTGGTGCCGCTGGGGGTTATCGGCGCGCTGCTGGCAACCTGGATGCGCGGCCTGGAAAACGATGTCTATTTCCAGGTGGGCCTGCTGACGGTTATCGGCCTGTCGGCGAAGAACGCCATTCTTATTGTCGAATTTGCCAATGAGCTGAATCAGAAAGGCGAAGATCTGCTTACCGCCACGCTCTCCGCCTGCCGCCAGCGTCTGCGGCCGATCCTGATGACCTCGCTGGCGTTTATCTTCGGCGTACTGCCGATGGCCACCAGCACCGGGGCGGGCTCCGGCAGCCAGCATGCCGTCGGCACCGGGGTGATGGGCGGGATGATTTCCGCCACGGTGCTGGCTATCTTCTTCGTGCCGCTGTTCTTTGTGCTGGTACGCCGCCGCTTCCCGCTCAAGGAACGGCCGCAATAATCGGGACGCGCCCTGACGATATTTTCGCCAGGGCCAAATAACAGAAAAGGCGACCGGACAGGTCGCCTTTTTCATGTGGTCGCTTCAACTGCATTATTATTCTGCCTGTGAAATCGCCATGCTTTTATTGCGGAAAACTATTTACGAAGCATGCCTTCGATAAAGTCTTTCCAGTTCCCCAGTTCGTGTTCAATCATAATAGCCTCTCTTATTATTATGGGTGATTTTATGCAAATTCATTGATGGTTAAAAGCCTGTTTGCGCTATCGTACTGATAACTTTCATTACCCCCTGCGGAACGTTCTCTTTCATTCGTAAGTACTATGAGCCGATTTTGCGCATTTTAATGTGACCAACAGCAACATTTAGCAACATTTGTTCATCAGCCTGAATCACCGGAATCCGCCTCGAGGCCAGGAAACGCCGTCAGGGGCGTTTAAAAAACAGCCAAAATGTAACAATGAATATATCCCGACGGGAAAAAACGATATTTATTAAAGCATTTCACGTATTATTTATTCAGGGCTTATATATTCGGAACATTCTTAGCCAATCGTTTAATTCAACGGAAAAGGTTTAATCATGCTTACCATGTACGGGATAAAAAACTGCGACACCATAAAAAAGGCTCGCCGCTGGCTGGAGACGCAGCAGATAGAATATCGCTTTCATGATTATCGTGTCGATGGTCTGGATCGCACTTTATTAGATACCTTTATCGCTGAACTCGGCTGGGAAGCCCTGCTTAACACCCGGGGGACGACGTGGCGCAAGCTGGATGAAACGGTCCGCGCCGGTATCAATAACGCCGACGCTGCGGCAAAACTGATGCTGGAAATGCCGGCAATCATTAAACGCCCATTGCTCTGCGCGCCCGGTCAGCCTATGCTGCTGGGTTTCAGTGAATCAAGTTATCAGCAGTTTAACGAGGTGTAGTCTATGTCTTGCCCGGTCATTGAGCTGGCTCAGCAGCTTATTCGCCGCCCTTCCCTCAGCCCCGATGATGCGGGATGCCAGGCGTTAATGATTGAACGCCTGCGTGCGATTGGCTTTACCGTTGAACCGATGGATTTCGGGGATACCCAAAACTTCTGGGCCTGGCGCGGGCGCGGGGAAACGCTGGCGTTTGCCGGCCATACCGATGTCGTCCCGTCGGGGGACGCCGATCGCTGGATTAATCCCCCCTTTGAACCCACCATTCGCGACGGCATGCTGTTTGGCCGCGGCGCCGCGGATATGAAAGGCTCGCTCGCGGCAATGGTCGTCGCCGCCGAACGTTTTGTCGCTCAGTATCCAAATCATAAAGGTCGTCTGGCCTTCCTGATCACTTCTGATGAAGAAGCCAGCGCCAAAAACGGCACCGTTAAGGTTGTTGAAGCGCTGATGGCGCGCAACGAGCGCCTGGATTATTGCCTGGTCGGCGAACCGTCCAGCACCGAAGTCGTCGGCGATGTAGTGAAAAACGGCCGTCGCGGCTCTCTGACCTGCAACCTGACCATTCACGGCGTACAGGGGCACGTGGCCTACCCGCATCTCGCCGATAACCCGGTGCACCGCGCCGCGCCGATGCTGGCGGAGCTGGTGAATATCGAATGGGATAAGGGCAACGAGTTCTTTCCGCCGACCAGTATGCAAATCGCTAACGTGCAGTCCGGCACCGGCAGCAACAACGTAATTCCCGGCGATATGTTCGTCCAGTTCAACTTCCGCTTTAGCACCGAGCTGACCGACGAAATGATTAAAGCGCGCGTCGTGGCGCTGCTGGAGAAGTACGCGCTGCGCTACAGCGTCGACTGGTGGCTCTCAGGCCAGCCGTTCCTGACCAGCCGCGGTAAGCTGGTTGATGCGGTGGTTAACGCCATTGAGCACTATAATGAAATAAAACCGCAGCTGCTGACCAACGGCGGCACCTCCGACGGGCGCTTTATCGCGCGTATGGGCGCGCAGGTGGTTGAACTGGGGCCGGTGAACGCCACCATTCATAAAATAAACGAGTGTGTGAATGCCGCCGACCTCCAGCTGCTGGCGCGGATGTACCAACGCATCATGGAACAGCTGGTCGCCTGACGGCATCAATAGAGAAGAGGTAAGCGCATGGATTGGCTAACGAAATACTGGTGGGTTCTGGTGTTGGTATTTTTGGTGGGCGTGATGATCAACGTGATTAAAGATCTGACCCGCGTTGACCACAAAAAATTTCTCAACAATAAACCGGATCTGCCCCCGCATCGCGACTTCAACGACAAGTGGGACGACGATGACGACTGGCCGAAGAACGACCCGTCGAAGAAGAAGTAACATCTTACTGCGGATTGCCATAAAGCAATCGCCCGGCGAGTTCGACGCGGGTCAAGTAGCCCGGACTGATGCGCATCATCGCCTCCGGGAAAATATCCTACTCTGCGCTCTTTTCCCGGGGGCGGCGCTTAACGCGCCTTGCCCGGGCTACGGG
>NZ_JBEAIG010000059.1:0-48596 GCF_040064575.1 Klebsiella sp. CN_Kp106
GTTGTTTGTGAAGTGATTCACATCTGCCGTGTCAGTGGGAGCGCATTATAGGGAGCTGCCGGGATATAGCAACCCTTAAAATACAAAAAACTTATCAAACGCTCATAATTTAAACTTCTCACCCTCCCTCCACGCCAGAAAAAATGGGGGAAAGCCAGATGCCACGCGGGCTGCAGCGAATTCAGGCAAAAGCGACATTTTGCGAAAATCAACGTTATCCGCTTTACGTTTCCCCCTCTCTTACCGCGTCGTGACTTCAGATGATGAATTAAGCACCAGCCTTGACCCATGACAAAGCGGCTTGAGGGTGCATATTTCTATAATCAGGCCCGTTTCTTCTTATTGGTATGAACCTATGGCTTATCAACTCAACATTAACTGGCCCGAGTTTTTAGAAAAGTACTGGCAAAAGCAGCCGGTCGTATTAAAGAAGGCTTTCGCGAATTTCGTCGATCCGATTACGCCGGATGAGCTGGCCGGGCTGGCCATGGAACCGGAAGTCGATAGTCGACTGGTGAGCCTCAAGAACGGTCAATGGCAGGCCAGCAACGGGCCGTTTGAACATTTTGATGGCCTGGGCGAAACCGGCTGGTCGCTCCTGGCTCAGGCGGTAAACCACTGGCATATGCCCGCCGCTGAACTGGTGCGCCCCTTCCGCGTGCTGCCGGACTGGCGTTTAGACGATCTGATGATCTCCTTTTCCGTACCGGGCGGCGGCGTGGGCCCGCATATCGACCAGTACGACGTCTTTATTATTCAGGGCATGGGCAGCCGCCGCTGGCGCGTGGGCGATAAGCTACCGATGCGTCAGTTCTGCCCGCATCCGGCGCTGCTGCACGTCGACCCGTTCCCGCCGATCATTGATGAAGATCTGGAACCTGGCGATATTCTGTACATTCCGCCCGGATTCCCGCACGACGGAATCACTCACGAAACGGCGCTGAACTACTCCGTCGGCTTCCGTGGGCCAAACGGCCGCGATTTGATCAGCAGCTTTGCCGATTACGCGCTGGAAAACGATCTCGGCGGCGAGCACTACAGCGATCCGGATTTGACCTGCCGCGAACATCCGGGACGGGTAGAAGAGTATGAACTGGAACGCCTGCGCGGCATGATGATCGAGATGATTAGCCAGCCGGAAGATTTCCGCCGCTGGTTTGGGCGTTTTGCCACCACGCCGCGCCACGAGCTGGATATTGCGCCCGCTGAACCGCCTTTTGAAGAAGAGGAGATTGTCGACGCGCTGGCGGGCGGTGAAATGCTGACTCGTCTGAGCGGCCTGCGTGTACTGCACATCGGCGACAGCTTCTTTGTGAATAGCGAACAGCTGGAGCCAACCGATCCCGCGGCTCTGGACGCGCTGTGCCGCTATACCCTGCTGGGTAAAGAGGAGCTAGGCGAGGCCGCGCTGCGCAATCCGGCTTTTATCGCCGATCTGACCCGCCTGATTAACCAGGGCTACTGGTTCTTCGACGAATAGCACTTCATCATCGGTTCATATAAAGAAGGCGCGGAGCCCGCGCCTTCTTCTTTACTATCGCTACAGCATCATTTACCGAGCAGCGCCTCAAACTGCGCCTGGTAGTGCGGCGCGTTCCATGAACCATCAAACAGGGTGTAAGTAATATATCCTTTGTTGAGCCAGCCCGAGTCATTATCCCCTTCCGCCGGTTTCATCGCCTCCGGATTCATCGTCTGTTTGGCGGTACCGTCCGCCAGAAGTTCATAACCAATCTGCGGCACAGGGAATTGTTCATTCTCAATATAATGAACGCCCTTAATTTCAGCCGACGGCAGCGGCGGATAGTTAATGCTTAACCCGGCCCCCTGCGGCATAATCGGGCTTCCCGGTTTATGCGCGGCGTTAAGTTTATCCACCAACGAGACGACATAATCCACCGAATCAGGCCAGTACTTATGCGTGCTCGGCCATTTGTTCTTCATCTCTTCTTCCGTGAAGCGGTAGCCAATGCTGGCGGCAATCGCCGGGAAACCGTAGCGTACGGCGCGGGCCGCGGCGCTCACGGTGCCGGAGTTAACCTGCGCCATACCGGTATTGGGACCATCGTTGACGCCCGAAATCACCAGATCCGGCGGCGCGTCTTTCAGTACGCCCCACAGGCCAAAATCCAGCGCATCGGCAGGAGTTCCAGGGAAGCAGTAGCGTTTGTCAGCGGCTTTTTTGACATCAAAAACTTTACCCGTTTTAAAGGTAATTGCCGACCCGATACCGCTCTGATTCGTTGCCGGCGCCACCATCCAGACGTCATACCCTTTGGCCGTCAGTTTTTCCTGCAGCGAAGTGGTCCCCACAGACTGGCAGCCATCATCGTTAACCAGCAGTATTTTCAGCGGTTTTTCAGCAGCCTGTACGCCAGCGGCAGATAACGCCAGAATGGCGGCAGTCAGGATTTTCGTTCTCATCATCACTCCTTGTTGGGTAGCAGAGGTATTTCTTAGGCGCAAAAAAAAAACCTAAGACTCCTGCCGCACGCCAAATTGGCGGACAGGGGTCTTAGGTTTTGCCTGTGGTCAGTAACAATCCCAGAGTGCTGCGAAAATAACGCCAGAGCGTAAAAGAGTCCAGCCCGGACAACATTATTCTGTGACGGAGATCAATCCTCTAAAATTATTTAAGCCGAAAACTGCCAATTAATCTGAAAATTAAACTTAAGATACAACTCAATCGACAAAATTACCTCCATGAAGACGATCACATTTACTGACATTTATAATAAATAGAGGGTGTCTTTTCTCATAATTAGTGCTAACGTCGCCCTTGTTGGATTGTTACTGTTTAGAACAGGCGAAACCTACGTTATAGACGTTCGAGCGAACATAATCTTATTTATGCTTCGCGTCGAATATCTGACGTAGGTTTTTTTTTGCTTATAAAAAGACCATTCAGGTGGAGCGTTATATGAAGAAGTGGCTAATAGCATTAATGATGGCGGCAGGTGCGGCAACCTGCTCTGCGGCGGAAGTTAAAAACGATGACGGCGTGAATATCTATTTCGCCCGCCATGGCAAAACGCTGCTGAATACGTTTGACCGCGTGCAGGGTTGGGCGGACTCACCGCTTACCGAAGACGGCATTCGCGTCGCTCGTTATCTCGGCGAGGGGCTTAAAGGTATTCCGTTTGATAGCTTCTATTCCAGCGATGCCGGACGTCAGCGTGAAACCATGCAGGTGATCCTTAAGCAAGCCGGAGTAAGTGATTACAAACTTACTGAACTCAGCGGCCTGCGAGAAGCCTTCTTCGGCGGTTTCGAAGGCGGCTATAACAAAGATATGGCCGACGCCGGCGCCAGACAGCTGGGGCTTAAAGACGGCGCTGCGCTGTTCAGCCAAATGAAAGCGGGCACCCTGGCCGTCGATACCAACCAGAACGCGCTGGCAGCGGCCGACCCAAAGGGTATGGCGGAAAACTATCAGCAGGTAAAAACCCGTACCCAGGCAGCGCTGCATACTATCGTTGAAAACGCGCAGGCCCGGGGCGATAAAAACGTGCTGGCAATTTCATCCGGTACCGCCATGCAGATTATGATTTCCGATTTAACCGACGATAACGCGAAAAACAAGCCGCTTGCCAATGCCGCGGTGGTTAAAATTGTTTATAAAGACGGCAAATATACCGTTCCAGAAATTGGCACCATGAAATATGTTGAAGCCGGAAAACAGGCTCTCGATAAAAAATAATACCCACGCTTAATTATTTATTACGGCAGACTTCAGGCGAAAACACCTCGCCTGGATCGCTGCGTCCCTACTCTGGGGTTTATTATGAAAATCAATACTACAACAGTCGCCATTATGCTGCTGGCTATTCCCGCCAGCGCCTGGTCAGCTTCGACCACTAACAGCCTGAAGGAGCACGATTATATCGATACCGTGCTCGACGATCCGTTATTCAGCCAGTCCCATATGAATTTATCGTTTAAAAACTACTGGAAATATCTTAAGGAAGAAGAGACCGAGCCAAAGAAAGTCCATAATGCCTGGGGTCAGGGCGTCGCCGTCGATTATCAGTCCGGCTATTTTGCCGATATTATTGGCTTTGATGCCACTTACTACGGAGCGGTCAAGCTCGGCGCCAGCGATTACTTTAACTCCCGCGGCGTGCTGTATAACAACGGCAGCGGGAATAAAAAGAGCAACGCTGAAGGCTTTTCTAAATTTGGTCAACGCAACATCAAGCTACAGTATCGCCTGGCGGACACTCATCTGAACGCCCGCTGGGGCTGGCAGACGATGAAAAACTTTGGCGTCATCTCCAACTCCACCCGCCTCTCCCCGACCACCTATTTGGGCTGGACCGGCGCGGTGAACTACGGCCCCTTCACGCTGCGCGGCGCGTACATCGAAAGCGCGATGGATCGTAACTCGCCGGATAAGAAACGCTTCCAGACCAACAGCGGACAGTACATTAACCATATCGCCAGCGGCGATATTCTGTGGCAAAGCGAGCACCTGAACATGCAGTACGGCTATGGTGAAAGCGATAACTATCTGCGCCGCCATATTCTGTTTACCAATATTAAGCCGATAAAAGCGC
This sequence comes from Klebsiella sp. CN_Kp106, assembly GCF_040064575.1. Lineage (NCBI taxonomy): Bacteria > Pseudomonadati > Pseudomonadota > Gammaproteobacteria > Enterobacterales > Enterobacteriaceae > Klebsiella > Klebsiella sp. CN_Kp106. The sequence goes on from NZ_JBEAIG010000059.1 coordinate 4,557, forward strand.
TGAACATCGGTACTCAGGTCTACGCCACTCACGCGCTGGACGAGTATAAAGCGATGCCAGCGAATAAGCGTGACTTTGACGACGACGCCTGGCACATCGCCATGGATGTGAAGTGGCAGGCGGACAACTGGAGCACCAAGTGGGGTCTGGGCTATACCGATGCGAACAAGGCCAATGAAGTGGGCTTCTACCCGCGCCATATGAGTAAAAACTCGCGCGGGACCTTTATCTCAATGGCCTATGCCGGCAACGACTATATGCGCGACGGTGAGCTGGTTCTCTCTAATATGTCGGACTATAACCTGACGCCGGAGCTGGCGATCGGTCTCGCCGGCAACATCGCCCAGTTTAACTACCGCGGCAACCACGTCCGTACCGGAGAAATTAACGCCTTCAGCCGCTGGGTGCCGACGCACCCAAGACTGAAAAATCTCACCGTCTGGGCGATGTTCGGGCCGGGCTGGTCCTATAAGATGAATGGCAAAACGCCGGTGCTTACCGACGGCCATTACAGCCGGGCCAACTCGCTCTCTTCGGAAGTGATTATCGAATATAAATTTAATCTGTTCTGATACGCCCGCCCCGCAGGTCATGGCGGGGCAACCCTCCCCGGCTACTTCTTCACCTCATTAAGCTCATCGTTATAGCTTTCCCGCGTCACGCAGACGCACAGGATGGTAATCAGCGCCATGCAGGCGAGAAACAGCGAGATGGGCCACGATGCGCCGCCGGACCACACCAGCAGCAAGGTACCAATCATCGGCGTTAGGCCGCCGACGATGTTCGCCAGCTGGAAGCCGAGCGAGACGCCGGTATAGCGCACGCTGGTGTCAAAAAGCTCCGAAAAGAAGGCCGGCTGAACGCTGAACATCATGCCCAGCCCCACGGAATAGCAGAAGGTGGTGGCGAACATAAACATCTTCACCGAGCCGGAGTCGATCATCCAGAATAGCGGGAAGGCAAAGATCAGCGTGATAGCGGCGCCGGCCAGATAGACCGGTCGGCGGCCAATTTTATCGGAAAGCCAGCCGAAGAACGGAAAGGTAAAAATGCCGACAAAGCTGGCCAGCAGCAGCCCGTTCAGCGCCGTTTCGCGAGTAAAGTTGAGTTCCCTTGTCACATAGGACATAAAGAACGCCACCGTCAGCCAGCCCAGAACAATCTCCCCCATGCGCATGCCCATCGCCAGGAACACCGCTTTACGGTGATGCTTGAGTACGGTGAGAATGGGAAACTTCTGCTCCGCCGCTTTCGGCGCGTTCTGCTGCTGTTTCTGATTCTCCTGGAACACCGGCGTCTCTTCGATCCTTGAGCGGATAAACATCCCGACAAACAGCAGCGCGATGCTTAACAGGAAAGGCACGCGCCAGCCCCAGGACATCAGGTCATCCTCCGGCAGCATCACCACCAGCGCAAAAACGCCGGTGGCGATAAACAGGCCAAGCACGTTGCCCAATTGAACAAAAGTGCCGAAAAAGCCCCGGCGATGGCGCGGCGCATACTCGGTGATCAGCGTCGTCGCCCCACCCCATTCGCCGCCGATGGCAAAGCCCTGGCAGAGGCGCAAAAAGATAAGTATCAGCGGCGCGGCGTTGCCTATGGTGTCGTAGCTGGGGATTAAGCCTATGAAAAAAGTCGAAATACCCATAATCATCAGCGACAGAACCAGCGATTTTTTGCGGCCGATCTTATCGCCATAGTGGCCAAATACGATGGCCCCGATGGGCCGGCTGACGAAGGTAATCGACAGCGTCAGGAAGGACACCAGCAGCGCCATCAGCGGCGAGAGGTTAGGAAAAAACAGCGACGGAAACACCAGCGCGGCGGCGGTGCCGTAGATAAAAAAGTCATAGAACTCAATCGTTGTGCCGGAAAGACCGGAGCCCAGCACGGTGAGCAGCTTTCTTCTTTCATGCGTTTGTTGCGATATTTGTTCATTTTTTGCAGGGGTCATGGCGGGCGAGGTAAGCATAGTCATCATTAAATCCTCTGTCCTGAATCATTATTGTTAAGTCGGGCAGCGCCTGGCTAACCGCGGTCGCGAGGGAAAATCGTCCGCAAGCTAACTCGAATTAGCTAATTATAACAAGATACGGAGATTCACAACGTAAATGCTAAAAGAGTGTGACCAGGATCGGTTAAATTTTAACACCCGCGCCAGCGCCGCGAGACAAATCGCTTACGGCATACCGTAAATAATTTATTAAATTCAATTAATTATATATTTAACGCTGATTTACCGTCCCCGCTGCGCTTCCCGTCCGCTTTTCTGCCCGCCTTTATGCCGCCTCAGCAAGCGCTCCCTGTCACCTCGACCCACCGTTTAAAATAAAGAGTTAAATATTAATAAGTTAATAATTGCACATTGATAGCCATCACAAATCCCCGGTAAAGAGTTTGTTCCTGTCTTTTTTTTATCCTAATTTGCTAATTCGAGTTAGCCTAAGAAATTAGCCAGCAACAGAACGATTGATGCGGCGCTTACCCCGGCGCAGCACGCTCAACGATAACCAAGCGACCTATCCCCTACAGGAGAAATTCACATGCTGAATTTAACGTTACCCGCGGAAGCCGGGCTTATTACCCCGCAGCCAGGCGAAGTGTTGATGGTGACCAATGCGGATCTCCGCGAACCGGCTAACGTCACCTGCTGGCCCACGCAGAAGCTGTTTGAACAGCGTCTGGAAACGGCGCTGGAAACATTAGGCTATCGCCTGCGCCGCGCCCATCCGGTCAACGAGCAGCGCGGTCACGGGTTTATCAGCAGCCAGAAAGAGGGTAGCGAGCTGTTCGCCGGGATCGATCCGGATGCGCCGGTTATTGTCCTGCTGACCGCCTGGCAATACTCCCATCACCTTGCTCCTTCGCTGGTACATCATCGCGGCCCTATTTTGCTGCTCGCCAATTTTGACGGTACCTGGCCGGGCCTCGTCGGCATGCTCTGTATGGCAGGCTGCCTCACCAGCCTGGAGCGCAGCTACTCGCGGCTTTGGTCGGAAACCTTCGCCGACGAGGCGTTTATTCGTGGCCTGGACACCTGGCTGCGCGACGGCCATCTCAGCCATAAGCTCGGCTATCTGCATCCGGTTGCACCCAGCGCGCCGCTGCTGGCCAGCGAAGCCGGGCAGATTGGCGTGAAGGTTGGGCAGTCGATCCTCAAACACAAGGCCATTGTCGGGCTGTTCGATACCTTCTGTATGGGGATGATCAACGGCGTGTTCCCGCAAAAAGCGATGATCGACGTAGGGATGCCGGTGGAGTCGCTGTCGCAATCGGCGCTTCTGGTTGAAATGAACAAGGTGCCGATCGCCCTGCGCGAAGCCTGTCTCGACTGGTATGAGACCCGCGGCATGCGCTTCCGGTTCGGCACCGACGGCGCGAAGGATCTGACCCGGGAGCAGGTACTGGAACAGTGCGCAATGATGATCGCCATGGCGCGCTTCGTGAAGCGCTTCGGGCTGACGGCAGTGGGCGTGCAGTATCAGCAGGGGCTCAAAGACAGCTGCGCCGCCTCAGATTTTGCCGAAGGCGCCATCGGCAACGCGGAACGTTTCCCGATCCCGGATGAGAACGGCGAGATCGTCTGTCCGGACGCGCCGATCCCCTGCATCAACGAGGTGGATATGGGCAGCGCCATCCCGCAGGTGATGCTGGCGAAGCTGCTCGGCGCGCTGGGTATGGCGAGCGAAACCACCCTTCACGATATCCGCTGGGGTAGCGAATACAACGGCACGTTCTACTGGGATCTGGAGATCTCCGGCGCTGTGCCGTTCGCCCATCTGAAAGGCGGGATCGCCGGGGCCACCGGCTATCGCCAGCCGGCGATGTTCTTCCCCTATGGCGGCTCGACCATTGCCGGTCAGGGCAAAGCCGGACGCTTTATCTGGGCGCGAGCGCATTACGAAGGCACCCAGGTGATCCTGCATATCGGCACCGGCACCGCCGTCGAACTGCCGCAAGACGAATTCGAACGCCGCCGCCGGGCGACCAACTACGAGTGGCCGTTACTCAACGCCGTTCTCGACGGGGTTTCGCGCGACGATTTAATGGCGGGCCACCAGAGCAACCATCTCAGTCTGGCTTACGTAGAAGAGGAGGGGTTATCCGAAGTGCTGAACGCCTTTATTGCCCAGGCGCTGACGCAAAATATGAAAGTCTTTATCGCAGGCGATGCGCATTTATTAATGAAATAACAACTGATTCGCTTATGTAATTTTTACGTTGTTAGCGATCCTGGCAAACATCCGCTTCATTCGTCTCTTTATCGCCCATAAAGAGCGGATCAACGCGCATCTGTCCGGGCGGGCTCTCCGCCTGCCCGGATAAGAGAGGATTATATGTATCAGCAGCAACATATTGAATTTATTATCCAGAAGGCAAAGAAACGGCTCGATCAGCAGGAGGCCCCCGGCTGCACCAAAGCGGGATGGCTAATGATCACCGCATTATTAATTGAGTCATGGGATATTTATTCCATGGCGTTTATTTTATTCGCCCTGAAAGATATTTATGAGCCCAGCAGCTGGCTGCTCGGTTTTACCGCCGCCGGCACCCAGCTTGGCGCGGTGGTCGGCGCGCTGCTCGGCGGCTGGCTGACCGATAAGCTCGGACGGCGTAAAATTTTCCTCTGGTCGATGATCCTGTTCGCGATCTTCGCCGTTCTTCAGGGCCTGGCGCCCAATATGTACTGGCTGGCGATTATTCGCTGCCTCGCCGGGATCCCGGTGGGCGCGGACGTGGCTAACGGCTTTACCTACATCATGGAGGTGATGCCAAAGGGCAAGCGCGAAGTGATGGCTAACCGCTGGCAGTTTATGTTCGCGCTGGGGATTATCGCCGCTATTCTGCTGGTCACCACGCTGGTGGCGCTTGATGTTCACCCGGATATGATCTGGCGCATCGTGCTGGCGGTCCCGGCGATCCCGGCCTGCCTGCTGCTGTTTATGCGTCGGGAGCTGCCGGAGACGCCGGCGTGGTTCGTCGAACGCGGCCGCTTTATCGAAGCGAAACAAGCCTCCCGTGACTATTACGGCGAACAGGATGGCCGTCTGCTGGACGACATTCTGCCCAACGAAAACGTCACCATCGCCGACCCGACGCTCAAAGAGACGCTGCACGATCTGTTCCGTCGTCCCTTTACCCGCCGCACCACCCTGTTCGGCTGGTTCTCCTGCGCCGTACAGTCGTTTGAAAACTACGCCTTCTCCTTCTTCCTGCCGCTAATCCTCGTCACCATCGGGATTTCCGGGCAGATCCAGAATAACCTCGCCCTGCTGGCGGTGAACTGTATCGCCGCGCTCTCGGCGTTTGTCGGCCCGCTGCTGTTGCCGAAGCTCGGGCATAAGGGGCTGAGCAAATACGGCTTCCTGCTGGTCACCATCGGTATTTCGATATCGGCGTGGGGCGTCTACAGCAGCAGCTTCGCATTTATCATCTTCGGCGCGGCGCTAATGCTGTGGGGCCACTACTGGGATTCCGAAAGCGGCATGACGGTGATCTCGCTGGTGGCAAAACCGCGCTATCGCGGGGTAGCCTCCGGCATCGGCTACACCATCGTCAAGGTCACCGCCTTCGTTACCACCCTGGTCTTCCCGGCCCTGTTTGAAGCGGTCGGCGTACCGGTCGCCTCGCTGATTATCGCTATCGCGCCGTTCTGCGCCTTCCTCGCCTCCATCTTCCTGCTGCCGGAAGTCTTCGGCCATGCGGTGGGCGACGAGAACGATCGAGAACATGACGCCAGCCCGGCAATTGCCCTGGAGGGGCATGAATCCCCGGCCTCCAAACATTAACCGCCCGGGCCGCAGGGGCGGCCCCCGCTGAACCCATAAAGGAAGGAATCAGATGAACAGCACAAAAATGCCCGTGATTGACAATATCGAACTGATGACCGCCCGCGTTCCGCTGCCGGAAGGCCCGTGGGGGGATCAGATTCACCACGTCACCGATATCGAAGTGGCGATTGTTGACGTCTACGGTTCTAACGGCCACGTCGGCACCGGCTTTAGCCACACTTCCGGCTGGTGCGGGAAAACCATCTCCGCGCTGATTGCCGAGATTATCCCGGACGTTATTGGCCAGCCGCTCTCCCCGCGCGGCCTGTGGCATCGCTCGTATAAACACGTACACGACGTCGGCGGCGCGGGCGTCACCACCCATGCCCTGGCGGCGCTGGATATTGCCTACTGGGATCTGTTAGGTAAAACCCTCAATGCGCCGATTATCGACATTCTTGGCCGCGTACGCGATCGCGTTCCGCTGTACGGCAGCGGCATTAACCTGCATCTGTCCATTGAGGAAGTGATTGACCAGGTCAAACGCTGGAAAAGCACCGGCTACCTGGCGGCGAAAGTGAAAGTGGGCAAACCGACGCTGGAGGAGGACGTGGAGCGGCTGCGTAAAATTCAGGAAGCAGTGCCGGGCTTCCCGCTGGCGGTGGACGCCAACCAGGGCTGGAACTTCCCGCAGGCGCTGCGCGCGTTCAAGCTGTTCGAACCGCTCAACCTGCTGTGGATTGAGGAGCCGCTGCCCTCCGACGATATCGCCGGCCACCTGCGGCTGCGCGAACGCAGCGCCACGCCTATCGCGCTGGGAGAAAACGTCTATAACTTAAACCAGTTTACGCAGTACATCGAGAGCGGCAGCGCGGATTACATCCAGGCGGATCTCGGCCGCGTCGGCGGGATCACCGGCTATCTGGATATCGCCGCCGTCGCCCGCGCGCACAACCTGCCAATGACGCCGCATTTTGTCATGGAGCTCAGCGCCAGCCTGCTGGCAACGGTGCCGAATATCTCATACGCCGAGATGACCGACGGCGGGCGCTGGAAAGATCTGCGCATCATCGCCGAAGCGGGCGAAGAGGTGGACGGCTACTACGTGCCGAGCGAAAGGCCGGGCCACGGCATTATTCTCGATCGTGATTACCTCGCAACCCACAAAATCTAACCACGCAGTGAGGGGAAAGGACAATGGAAGACACGTTATTCTCGGTTAAAGACAAGGTCATCATCGTGACCGGCGGCCTGGGACAGCTGGGGGCGCAGTACGTGAAGACGTTACACGACCGCGGCGCGAAGGTGGCGGCGCTGGCCACCCGCGTCGATGCCGCGCGCGTCGACCGCGTGCTGGGGGCGATCAAGGACTCCGACCGCCTGCTGTGCGCGGAAGTGAATATTACCGATAAAGCCAGCATTAACCGGGTGCTGGATAGCATTGAAGCGAAGTGGGGCGTCCCGGATGGCCTGGTCAACAACGCGGGCGTCGACACCCAGCCCAGCGCGCCGCCGGAAGTCTCCGGCCCCTTTGAAGAGTTTCCGGAAGAGGTGTTCCGCGAGGTGGTGGAAGTGAACCTGGTCGGCACCTTCCTGATGACCCAGCAGGTCGGCAAGCGCATGAAACAGGCCGGCAAAGGCGGCTCGATCATCAACGTCGGTTCGATCTACGGCGTGGTCTCCCCTGTGCAGGATATCTATAGCTACAAAAAAGAGGACACCGGCATTCCGTTCGTCAAACCGGTGGCCTATTCGGCGGCAAAGTCCGGGCTGTATAACTTTACCCGCTACTGCGCCACCTACTGGGGGCGCGACGGCATTCGCGTCAATACTCTGACCCTCTCCGGCGTCGAGCGCAGCGATCAGGACCCGCGCTTCCAGAAAAACTACACCAACCGTATCCCCATCGGGCGGATGGCGAAAGCCCACGAGTACAACGGCGCGGTGGTGTTTTTGCTCTCCGACGCCTCGGTCTATATGACCGGTTCCAACGTGGTGGTGGATGGAGGCTGGACCGCATGGTAAGCGATAAATGGCAGGTTTTTCGCGGCATTATCTCCGCCGTGGTGACGCCGATGCACGCCGATGAGTCGGTGAACTACGCGGCGCTGGACGCGATCGCCCGCGCCCAGCTGGCGCGCGGGGTTGAGGGCTTTTACTGCTGCGGCTCCTCCGGGGAGGGGCCGTTGCTGCGTTTCGATGAGCGCCGGCAGGTGCTGGCAACGCTGGTGCAGTCGGCGGGCGGTCGCGTGCCGGTGATCGCCCACGTGGGGACGCCGCGCACCCGGGATGCCGTCGAGCTGGCGAAGCACGCCGAGCAGGACGGCGCCAGCGCGGTGTCGCTGGTGCCGCCCTACTACTACAAATATAGCCGCGAGGAGATTATCGCCTACTACCGTCGAGTGCTGGACGCCATTTCGATTCCGGTGATTTTGTATAATATTCCGCAGTTTACCGGCGTCGAGCTGGATGCCCAGAGCGCCGACGCGCTGCTCGGCGATGAGCAGGTTCTGGGGGTGAAGCATACTTCGCATAACCTCTATTCGCTGGAACGGATGATCGCCCGCTACCCGGAGAAAGTCTTTTTTAACGGTTTCGATGAGATCTTCCTTTCCAGCCTCGCGGCGGGCGCAACGGCCACGGTTGGCACCACGGTTAACCTGCAGCCGGAGTTGTTTCTCGCCCTGCGCAGCGCTTTTCAGCAGGGCGACATCGCCCGGGCGCAGCGCCTGCAGCAGCAGATCAACGAGGTGGTGGAGCAGCTGGTCGCGCGCGGCGTGTTCCAGTCGGCGAAGTATCTTGCCGCGAAAGAGACCGTCGATACCGGCCCCACCCGCGAGCCGTTTGTGGCGCTGACGGCGGCGCAGAAAGGCGAGCTGGATGACCTCTATCTGCGCTTAAGGGGGTATATCGCCGATGCCGGACAATGACGCGCTCTGTCCCCAGATCCGTCTGAACGATAGCGTCGTGTGCCAGCAGGTCGCGCGGTTTTTACAGGAGACGGAAAGCGATGCGCGAACCCGGGGGCTGGCGGTGGCGGTTGTCGGGCCGGAGGGCGAGCTCATCGCCTTTGGCGCGCACGCTCGCTGCCCACCGCTACCGCGCCAGCTGGCGCAGCGCAAGGCCTGGAGCGCCCTGCGCTTTCGCCGTCCGACGGCAACGCTGGCGCAAGAGGTCAGCGCCGGCGCCCTGCAGCTGGCGGTATTTAACGACCCGCAGCTGCTGGCGATGCCGGGCGGTGAGCCGGTGATCGTCGACGGGCTGGCCATTGCCGGCGTCGGGATCAGCGGCCTGCCGCCGGAGCTGGACGCCGGGCTGGCGGCGCGGTTTGTTCAGCGATTGACTTGATGAGGGATCGTTAAGGGTTCCCGGATTGCGGCGCCCGCGCCTTATCCGGGCTACCAGCGCGCGCAGGATGCGGTATCTGTAGCCCCGGCCAGCATAGCGCAGCCGGGGATTGACGTGTTCACACAAGCCGTGTCATTTACTGGCTCCGCTGCTTCTCCACCGACAGCGGGCGGTGAATCAGGGTCATCGGCACGGTGATCTTCACATCGGCATTTTCCCCCTGCAGCTTCTGCTGCATCAGATGAAACGCGTGCTGCGCCCAGGCGTCCTCATCCTGGCGCATCGACCACACCGCGTTCGGCAGAAATCCCAGCATCTGATGCTCATCGAAGGTGCCGATGGGAATATCCGACGGAATAAAGCCGTAGGTTTCCCGCAGCGCGCTCAGCGTCCCTTCCAGAATGGGCAGAGAGGAGGCGATAAACGCCTTCGGCGGCTCACGGTGCTGACGGAGAAAATCGAGCATCAGCTGTTTGCCCTCTTCCTGACGGTTATGGCTGGCGGACAATATCCACTCCTTGCCGGCGGGCAGCTCGCTCAGGTAGCCCTGCAGACGACGCTGGATCGACGGCTGCTGGGTATCCCCGGCGATAAAAAAAATCGGCGAGACGTCCACCGCCTGGGTCATCGCCTGCACCAGCTTTTTGCTGCCATTGTAGTTATCGCTCACCACCAGCGACACGTCGCTCTCGCCAAAATCGCGGTCGAGCAGCACCAGCGGCCGCTTGCGCGCTACCTTCTGGTGATGCAGCTGCGTTTCCCGGGTAGAGGGCACCACGAAGAGCCCGTCAACGTTGCGCGCCAGCAGTCCTTCAACCAGACTGTTTTCATGCTCGCTGTCGCTGTAGGTGCAGGCAATCATTAGCTGATACCCCGCCTGACGGCAGCAGGCTTCGAGCTTTTCCGCCAGGGTGGAGAAAAACAGGTTGGATAAACGCGGGATCACCAGCCCTAAGGTCTCGGTTTTATTGAGCTTCAGGCTGCGGGCGATATGGTTAACGACCAGCCCGTTCTCGGCGATGTAATCATTAATACGCTGCTGCGTTTTGGCGCTGATGCGATACTGCTCAGCTTTGCCACCCAGCACCAGGCGCACGGTGGTAATCGAGATTTCCAGCGCCCTGGCGACTTGCTCAACGGTTTTGGCCATAAACTCATTTTCCATAACGAACAGAACGGCTTAATCATAAACTAATTCGAGTTAGCAATACATTAGCCGCGCTGTTATTTTGAACAAGGCGTCAGTTTTCTGACGCCACTGGCGCTGTCGATCGCGATCCCGCTACGCGGACGATCGTTAAGATCCTTCCCTGTCCTCTCTGTCGGCATGTGTGCCGGGAGAGATTCTGGCCGCGTGATTTCATTTTGCCGGTTTAACCTCGGTCACCCAGGTGGGGAGATCCCATGTCCCGCCGAGGCGAAGATAGCGGCACATCCCCGTGGTCGCTTCACGGCTTTTGCGGAACGTTGTGCCATCCCAGAGCCAGCTCGCCGTCCCCCAGCAATCGCCGAGCCCTCGCCCTTTCTGGCTCATAAAAATCTCGCCGTCACCATACTCAGAACCGGAAACCGTAATAAGCGTTGGATTATCCTCAAGTTTGCTATCCACAACCCAATAGCCGTATCCCTCGTTATAGGCCGCCCGCCAGCACAAGGCCGAAATCAGGGAATGCGCGTTATCCAGCGGCGTCAGGCTGATGGTTTCAGCCTCCTCCCCCTCCTCAGGCTGGAGGCGATCGCACCAATCATCGTTATTTAGCGTGGCCAGAAGCTTCGGCTTGAGCACCGCCAGCTCAGGCGCGGTTAACGCTCTCTCCTGCGCCTTCTCAGGTATGACCCGGTGAATGACCGGGGCAGGAATCGCCGCCCGGACGCTGCTTTCCGGCCTGTCACCTTTTTTGGTCAACGCGCCCGGCGTGCCGATTCGCCCCTGAACATCGTCCATTTTCAGCAGTACCGCATAAGCACCTTCGCCGGAAAGCTCAAACGACGCCTCCCCGCCTGTAAATTCGACCTTCCCGCTGCCTTTGATGGCGTTAACGATCGCCCGGGCCTGTTTCTCCGACAGCGGCCAGCTCTCTTTTGCGGGCTTCACATCGCCTGCCGGCTGGCCGTTGATCCACAGCGTCAGTTTGCCCGGCAGAACATCGCTGTCGGTCACCTCCGCCAGCATCAGCTCTCCCGAGACGGCGGTGCCCGCACCGGCCTGCCGGGTCAGCAGCACCGAACCTCCGCTTCCTTCTTCAGCGCTGTATCCCGCCGCCCGGCAGGTCAGCGTGTTATCGCATACCACTTCCCAGTCTTTGTGGCTGAATGAAACGCCTATTTTCGCCAGCGCGGGGAGACTAAGGACGGCCAGTGCCAGCACGCCTCTCCAGAGTTCCTTTTTCATATCTTCTCTCCTTAATCGGTCATCCGCGTAGTCTGAGTAATCCTCCTCGCAGAGAGAAGCGTTTTCCCCTGCCGCGACATTTTTTCGGACAACGACATGGATGCCGCACCGCTTTATGCTTCGCTGGACATATTCCCGCCCGTTCAGCCCGGCTGAAAATAGCGGGTTTGAGAGTCTGGTCACCTCATTCAACATCATTTCCAGAGTCACAAAATAACATCCGCCGTGATGTTAAATCATCTTGTGATATTCCGCGCGGCTGCGACCGGCTAACTCTTTTTACGCTCTCAATTCATCTTTGCGATTCATAGCTGAATTCCGCTCTGGTTATTCAGGGGCTTCTTTTATGCATCGGTTCATCTTTTCTTTGACGTCATCAATATTATGAAACTATCCCGAGTATTCAGCGTTCTGCCGTCGCTATTTTTTGCCGTCGCGTGCGCTGCCGCATCATCCGGCGAGGATCATTGTGAAGTGGGCTGCCCGACCGGCGGAAGCGCGCAGACGCTGGTTCGCGAAGCCTATACGCTCAATAACAACAGCCAGCGCAAATTCGCTAATTGGGTGGCGTATAAAATCACCAAAGCCAGCCTGGCCAGCGGGCGTTCGCGCAGCTGGAAGCGCGATCCGGATTTACCCGCTACGGATACCCTTGCCCCCGCGGCATACAAAGGAGCCAGCGCAGCATTGGCGGTCGATCGCGGGCATCAGGCGCCGCTCGCCGGGCTCGGCGCCAGCGCAGACTGGCAGGCGTTAAACTATCTTTCCAATATCACCCCGCAGGTGTCCGCCCTGAATCAGGGGGCGTGGGCGCGGCTTGAGGATAAGGAGCGCGCCCTCGCCGAGCGCCGCGACGTGGCGGCGGTGTGGTCCGTTACCGGGCCGCTGTTCGAACGGCATATCGCCACCCTGCCCGCCGCGCCCGAGGTGGAGATCCCCAGCGGCTACTGGAAGATTATTTTTATCGGCTCCAGTCCGGATAAAGGCGAATACGCGGCGTTTTTGCTGGATCAGGCGACTCCCAAAAGCGCCAGTTTTTGTGATTATCAGGTTACGGTGGAGGAGATTGAGCGGCGGACTCATCCGGCGCTCTCGTTCTGGTCCGCCCTGCCGGCAGTTATCGCCCGCCGCCTGAAGTCCCGGAAGGGGACGCTGGCTAAAGAGATGGGGTGCCCGTAATTGGGCATGGGCATCCTGTTGCGCGCATTATCTCGCTTTTATTTTTTGAATCTGCTTTGCGGTTATTTCAGCAATATCAGGAAAGGCATTTTCCACAGGCGCTAATTAATAGCATCATGCATTTTGTTAATTCTTAATTTGCGGTTAAAGACGTTTATTATGTCCGATTAAAGTCTGGACTTTATTTTTATTACTGGTTAGGTTTACAGGTGTTATTTAGCGCGGTGCGAATGTGTTGGCGCACACCCGCACCGCTGATCACAATTACTATTTCGAGAGAATAGCAACCATGACTAATGCTGATTGTATTGTAGATTCGTTTGATCCAGAAGTGTCGCCGAAAAATAAGCGTCAGTTGACGGTGAGTTATGTGAGACGTTTGCCAGATCGTCGTCTTGTTCCGGCGCTGATCATGAAGGGCGAGTGGCTGGCGGCGGCAGGGTTTTCGACCGGTACCCGGGTGGAGGTGCGGGTGATGGAGGGCTGTATTGTGCTGACGGCGGTTGAGCCGGAACCGGAGCTGGAAGCCGCGATGCGCGGGGTGGAGAAGCTGTCGGCCAGGAAGCAGAAGCAGGTCAGAGAGTTTATCGGGGTGATTGGGGGACGGGGTTGAGGGGTCAGGATTGCGGTGACAGACAGGATTTTAATGCCATGCTCTATATCGCCACTCCGGACCTGTACTCATCCATCAAATCCGTACAACGTTCCTTTTAGATAACGGATAAGTACCTGTTAATACGACTGAATGAGGAAACCATCATGGAGACTTACCGATTACATCGCGGCAGGCTTATCGACCATATCCAGCTTGTGGTAAATGATTTCGAGGCCAGCAAAGCGTTTTATACAGCCGTGCTGGCGGTCCTTGAGATCCCTGTCGTGAATACCTACGACGATTATTTTTGGGCTGATGAGCTTGTTGTTTCATCCATTAATAGCCCCGGTTCCGCAGGTAAGCCGACAGGGCGCCATCACCTGGCTTTCCAGGCCAGGGATCGTGAGACGGTGGATGCTTTTTACCAGGCAGCGCTGGCACACGGCGGCAGTGATAACGGCGCGCCCGGTGAGCGAACTTATCACCCGGGATACTACGCGGCGTTTGTACTCGATCCCGATGGTAACAACATCGAAGCGGTTTACCATGGCGAGGGGGAACGCAGTGCGGCATCGGTGGAGATTGGCTTCAGTCTTTAAGTATAACGGCCTCCGGGCAGGGGCCGTATTGGGCGGATGGCATTAAGTCAGACCAGGAACCAGCCCAGGAATTAGCTATATCAAAGCCCTCATAATAATGAGGGCTACATAAAATAAATTCAGTGTTGTAAATTCATTGCGTATTCATTTTATAAAGGAATAACGATGGGAGCTATTAACGAGATAGATATTGCAAAGCTGGTTTTGCTACCCGCGATTTTATATGTGGCTAAAAAGATCATCGACTGGGCGGGAAAAGTGATGTCCAGCCCGCCAGCAAAGCGAAAAATCCGCTTCGAAAAGGTACCTATTGAAACAAAAATAGAGGTGCTGAATAAAATCGCTGAGATAGCGAACGCTGAGATACCCGACACTAAACTCTCGAGGACGCATCAGACGGTACAAATGAAATTTTTATATGAGCAGATCGGGATTACTCTTCCTGTCTGGCACGCCCATCAGCTGATCGCGTTTATCGCTGATAAAAATATCGGCTCATATGATGTACGATTAATGAGTTTCCTTAAAAACCCATCCTTATATCGTTGTGAAGAAAATCATTTTTCTGTCGATGCTGAAAAAATAAAAAAATTTCACATCGTTAGTGGAGGTTTCTGGCTAATTTCAATCGTCATTTTTGCCTGCGCCTGGTGGACAACAATACAATCGTTACTGGCCAGCGGGGCTGTAAATTCAGCTATCGCATTTTCACTGTTTTACTTTATTTCCGCTATTGTGGTCACTGGCTTTATCTTTAGCCAGGTTGGAGAAACCTGGCAAAGCGCCAGATTCGCCAGGCTGTTTGAAAGGTGGTGTGAGGATGAAGCGCGGGTGGAAAGTGGGGAGCATGCTGTGCTAGCCGCATCGGGGCCAGAAGAACAGATGCCTCAACAGGAGGTTTTCAAATGATGAAATGCAGATACAAAAAAGTATTTTAGTGGTCTGATTGGGGGATTTGGTGCGAAGGCCGGACTCAAACATCAACTCAACACAATGAAAAACAACAGATAAATAATTAACAACATGATTTATGCCCCCATTTGTGCCCCCAACCATTTTTTCACCACCATTCACCTTAGCTATCTGATATGACTTACAAAAAAAATTTTGAAAGCTTCTTTTGGTTAGGATCCGTAACTCGGAACCTAACCGGGACAAAGATGCTATAAAAAAGTTTTTTTGCATTTAACTACTCACACTGTTCACCTCTGACTTTTATATAATTATTTCATGGTATTAAGTGATGACCAGACGGTGAAGGGTGAACAGTCGATTGTTCATCCGTTGGGATAATCAGGCATAAAAGACCGGCGGGTGCCGGTCTGATGGTGGGTTATGTCGCTGCGGGTTCGTCGCACTTCGGCAGCCCGTCGCCGTTGCTGCCCCTGAGCTTCAGGTTAGTCTGTGTCCCCTGTTTTATCTGCCGCTTCTCGTAATTCATCCCGTACTCTTTCAGTATCACGGTTAGCCCCGGCCCGAACATTTCAGGCTGAGCACGTTTCTGTACCCGTTAGCCTTCATATCTACCTCACTTATCAACATAAGCAGATACGCCAAATCAATGCTATCAAGCTTGAAGCTTTAAACCTAAGTCCCATGGAAAAGTATAGATGTATGAGGTGCTTGAAACTGCTGCCCAGTTGATTTTTACGTTTTGTGAGTTGCTCAGAAGAGTTTCACTCTCCCTATCCCATTCGAAATCACTCGGTAACAACTGCCCAGGGACATGAGGCGACAATGCCCCAAAGGCAACATAATTCCATGCTCCTGGTGGCCCTTCTCTTCCTGAAACTACGAGTTCTTGATGCCGTGAGGATTCCCTATACTCCAAAGTTAAGTGTTCCTCTTCCATAAGGTCTTTTAGGGTTAATCTTCCCAGCGGTGGGAAGCAAAGGTGCCAAGATGGAAATTCGAAAGTTGTATCAGGGTCAATCAATGCCACTGCAATGGTTTCGATAGAATCATTTGTGTTGAATGTCAGAGAAACCAGTGAGTCTGAATACCTGTATCCCCACCATTTATCACCTATGCGGTTAGGAACACCTAGTTGCTGCTCAACCCAGCGAGATGGAGCACCAAGCTCTATCCCTGTGAATATATTTTCAGGTGTTCTACGTCGTTCGATACGAACATTAGGTCTTGCTAACTTTGACCTTAAAACACGAACTCCATGCTTACTCATTGCGAGCCAAATGAGTGCTATACCACCAACAAAACTTCCAACCGCATTAACCATAATATCCTTGACGGGTATATGATTTAATAGCATCTGCAATTGCACAATCCAGGCATCCTGCGCCATTGTTAACCTCACTGAATGCGGACGATTTGTCCGCCCTTAATATTTTAAAAATTACCTTCAAAATAATACCGTGACCACAGTACAGAATTATATGGTAGTGAGCAGAGTGTTGAGGATGATAAAAAGTTTTTTTGCATTTAACTGTTCACACTGTTCACCTTCTTATTTTTCTTTTTAATATCATAATGATAGATGGTGATCAGTTGGTGAAGAGTGAACAGTCAACTCTTCACCTCAGCGCGTTCCTGGCCTGTTTCCGGCGACCATCACCGCAATATGATGGTGATGAGGGGGGTAAAAAGTTTTTTTGGGTTTAACTGTTCACACTGTTCACCTTTTGTTTTTTATTAATACTTTCATAGTGATACAGGGTGAACATACGGTGAAGGGTGAACAGTGGATTGTTCACCCTTGAGGGAGGGGCAGATACAAAAAGACCGGCTGTTGCCGGTCCGGATAGGTTATGTAGCGGTGGGTTCGTCGCACTTCGGCAGCCAGTCGCCGTAGCTTTCCTCTTTCAGCGACAGGTTGGTTTGTATCCCCTGCTTTGTGTGCCGCTTCTCATAATTCATCCCGTACTCTTTCAGCATCATGGGCAGTCCCAGTCCGAACATTTTCAGGCTGAGCACATTCCTGTACCCGTTGGCCTCCATATAGGCCAGATACGCGTGATAGAGATATTTACGGTAATTACGCGGGATGATACTGGCATTACCAATAAACATCCCGTTGGTCTGCGGCAGCGCCTCCAGATAGCCACAAAAATCAAAGGTCGGGTCAGCGTCGCGCTTGATGCTGAGCGCCTCATTGGAGTTCTGCTGCGACTGGAGCAGCGCGCGGGCACTCATCGGGTCGCTGAACTGCTGCATCAACTGGCGCACGATCACGGCCAGCTCGCGGGCGATTTTATCCCTGAGCTGCGGGTCGCGCTCCTCCGGGGCTATCTGCTCCGGAAAGTGGATGATTACCCGGCGACGTGACACGCCGCCGCTGCGGTCGGTGAAGCGCATCGGATTGTTGTTCACGGCCAGAATCACCGCCGGAATATGCGTCGAGTACGGATTCTGGTATTTCGGGTCAACGGAGACCGCATCACCGCCGGTGATGGCCTTGAGCCCGGCACCGTCACCGCTCCATTTCTCCTGGTCAGGCAGACGAATGAGCGAGAAGCCAATCAGGGAGGCACGCTTGCGCGGGTCTTCCAGCGTGTCGATGTCCGCTGACGTGGCGTTATCCTCTCCGGCCAGCATCGTGGCGATTTCAGCCAGGATACTTTTCCCGCTGCCGCCGGGGCCGGTGACTTCGAGAAAGAGCTGCCAGTCGTAGCGGTTCGCCAGCACCATAAACAGTGCGGCCAGAATCACGTTACGTTTTGTCGGGTTGCCACTGGCCGCCCGGTTGAGCCAGCGCCAGAAGTTCGGCGCGTGGGTCTCCAGCGTTTCGCCCTCCACCGGCGGGGTGAAATCCACGTCACACAGGGTGCGCAGCCAGTGCGATTTACTGTGCGGGCTGAATATACCTGAGCTGGTATCGAGCACCCCGTTGCGAAAACCAATCAGACGGCGTGCCGGTGCATCCTGCTGGGGAATAATCAGTTTCAGGGTCTCCACCACCGAGGCAATTCTCCCCGATGAGAACGGGGCGCGCAGCCGCTGGAACAGCCCGGCCACATCGCGGGCAAAATCAGACGGCGTTATCACCTTCCAGATGCCGTTTTCATAGCGGGACAGAAGCTGGCCGTTGGCGTCCACGGCCAGCGCTTCACCGTAATGCTCATGCACCCGCATCGCCTTATCGCTGGCGCTCATGGCGGTAAATTCCGCCTCGCTCATGGTATCGAACGGGCTTTGGGCCGCTGGCCGGATGACGGCATAAATGGCTTTCCGCGTGGCGTCTTCGCCTTTCAGCATCACCGCATCATTCCAGTCACCGTACACCGGCGGCAGGGCGACAATGCCCTCACAGGCCTGAGCGGCTGCGGTGGCTTTGTTCTGGCCGGTGCCGTTCAGGTCACGGTCAGCGGCGAGGATAATCTGACAGGCCGGGTGCTTGCTGCGGGCCAGGCTCGCCAGAGAAAGGAGGTTCACGGACGACAGCGCCACCATGACGGTTTCTCCGGTCAGGTGATGCACGGTAAGCGCGGTCGCATAACCCTCCGCTATCCACAGGCGTTTCCCGGCCTGTTTCTGCCCGTCGATGAGATGGCATGCCCCTTTGACCTGCCCGCCCTTCAGGGTGCGCTTGAGCCCCTCAGCATTAATAAGCTGGAGGTTAACCAGCGCGCCGGTCCCGTCATACAGCGGCACCACCACATCACCGGCGCGGTAGGCCACGCCGCCGGTTTTGTGCGACGCGGTCAGCGTCAGACACTCACGACCGGCAAAGCCCTTGCGGGTCAGGTAGGCGTTGCCGGTGGCCGGGCGCGTTTTCTCCAGCAGTCTGACGGCCAGCGCGGCCGCTGCTTTACGGTCGGCCTCCGTTCCGGCGTCTGCGGCTGCAATCATCTCCGGGGCTACCGGCGGCAGGTGGCCGGTGACGGCGTTCACCTTCCGGGCGGCCTCAGGTGCCGATATGCCGAACACCTTCTCAACCAGTTTCAGGCCGTCACCGGCGCCGCACCGGTTGCAGTACCATGTGCCGCGCCCTTCCTGGTCATCAAAGCGAAAGCGGTCACTACGGGCATCACCGCCACAAATCGGGCACGCCTGAGGCCGGTTTTTTATCACTTTCATGCCCAGCGCCGAGAGAATGCGCGGCCAGTGGCCGCACGCCTGTTTTACGGTGTCCGTTACGTTCATTTTCATGGTTTTTTCTCCCTCAGTGCAGTACAGGCGATGTCAGATGGCGGGCGCAGAGCTCATCCATCACGGCGAGCCCGAGGAAGGACAGCGACGGGGCGGCTTTCAGCGGCCCGGCCTGCATCAAATCTTCCAGTAATGCACAGGCAATCAGACGGCCTTTTTCCTCGCCATGCTGGCGCAGGTAGAAGCCCTCCAGCTCGGCGGCGATGGCACTTTCCAGCGCGTCGAGGGTGAGGTGAGGATAGCGGTGCTGGCGTTCGCACAGGGTCAGCCAGGCACAGGCCACGGCGCGGCGATACAGGGCAGCACGCAATACAGGCGGCAGAGGCGTTTTCATACGTTGCCCTCCCCGGTGAACCAGCGGTGGTTGCAGCGCTCGACCACGCCGTCGAGCTGGGCGGTCATGAGGTAAATCACGGAAGTGAGCTGTAACTGCTGGGTCGGGTCACGACGCAGGGAAGTACAGTCCTGCACCTGCATCAGCTCGCCGACGAACTGACCGACGTTACGCAGGTGCTCCAGGCATTCGAGGTCTTTGACGGTGATGGCGGGCTGTTTCATGCGCGCACCTCCGCCACCGGCAGACGACCGGCAAACGAGAGGACGTAATCGCGGACGAGGGAAAGGCGTGCGGTGTGTTCATCCCCGGCGACAGCGCGGAGCATGCAGATACGGGGCTGACGGTCTGCGCGACGGACGGCGGCAAACACAAAGACAAATTGCGGGTGTGACGGGGTGAGGATAGTAGCCATGACGGCAGCCTCCTTGAAGTAGTTTGAAAAACTACCACCGGAAACGCCAATTTCACTGGTGGCAGCCCGAGCGGGGTTGGCGTAACCGGCCTTCAAGGGAACCGGCCAGCCCGAAGGCTGCCCCGCCCGGACTACCATTATCAGAAAAGAACCCTGGTGCACGAATAAACACCACAGCCCTGAAAATGGGTGTGCCTGAGCAACGACATAAAAAAACACGCATGGCGCGTGTCGTGTCGCCTTGAAGTTATTCGGAACGCCAATTCCGGCTGTCGATTTTGCGACAGCGGCAAAACTATACCTGGAAACGGCGAAGGGAAGCAAGCCAGAAAAAGGGGCTTTTTGCGGAACGGGCATCATCATGCGTCATAGCCCCGGTTGCGTTCGGCGATGCGGTCGGCCATCCACCCGGTGATTTCTGACTGCGCCCACGCCACGTTTTTTCCGCCGAGGGAGATTTGTTTCGGGAAAGCCTCCCGGCTGATGAGGTCGTAAATCGTGGAGCGGGACAGCCCGCACAGATGTATCACTTCGGGCAGACGGATAAAGCGCTCCTGAACGGCATCAGAAACCGGCATCAGCGGCGCGGCAGGGGCAGAAGACGGGGAAGAAAAAGCGGTGTGCATCGGGCTACCTCATAAAGTCCATACAGTGCCGGTCGTGTCCGTCCGGCCTCGGGTAGCTCCCTATTATGTTTATATTTTCTCTCGGGTCATGTGAGATTTTCGGGAAAACAAACATTGACTTTTCTCAGACTCAAACAGTGGCAAACGTTGGCAAACAGATGCAAATCACTGCATTACATTACAACAATATCTATTACTTTTAGTTATAAATATTTATCTATTAATCGAAATAAAGTCTAAGTGATATCGTCACTGCGAAAACCGAGGGTGAACAGTGGTGAACAGTGGGTGAACAGTCACCCCCTCAACTGTTCACCCATTATCTTACTGTATTACTTATATTTTTTCTTATGGTGAACAGTGGTGAATAGTTAACAGTAAAAAAACAAACGGTGAGTATGCTTTTCCTGAGACCTTTCTCTGGCAAGCCGGGTTTTAACGTCCTGTTTGTGCCAGAACTGCCACAACCGCAACAGGTCGTGTTGTTGTGTGTGCCCCGGCAGAATCACCTCAAGTTGAAACCACGAGGAAACCTGCCATGACCGACACCACCTTTATCCCTGATTACCTGAAACCGGCGCTGGAGCGACTGGCCGCCGCCAGAGCGGCCCATCTTGAACAGGCCCGCCGGATGGAAGACACCCTGACGGCCATCACCCGTGCGGAGGAGCAGAAAGCGGCGCTGGAGCAGGACAACGGCAGCGATACCCGCACCTGGCGCGCCGCTTTCCGTGCCGGGGGTGCCATGCTGACCGATGAGCTGAAAAGCGGCCATATCGAACGCGTGGCCCGCCGGGAGCTGGCGCAGGAATGTGACAACCTGACCGAAGTGCTGGCCTTTGAACGTGACCTGCTGAAAGTCGCCTGCAACAGCACCGCGCGGGCATTCCGCCAGGCGCATCATGCTGTACTGTCTGAATATGCGAAGGAAGAGCTTAACCGCGCGCTGAACGACACCCTCGGGCCACTGGTCCGGGCGATGGTGCTGAAAGCGGATGTGATGGCAAACCCGCTCGCCAACACCATTGGCCATCAGGGCTACATCGAGCCGGAGAAAGAGGTCATGCATCAGGTGGTGACCTTCCTGACCGGGAAAGTGAGCGCCTTCTCCGTCACGCCAGCCGATGAGCCGGTGCTCTCCCTGACCGGCTTCCCGGCCGTCGCGCTTCCGCACATGGACCACGACGCCGCCAGCACACCTGGCCAGCTAAAAGTCTGGCAGGAGAAAATCCGTCAGCGCGAGGCTGACCTGAAAGCGCGGGGGCTGCTGCCATGATGCACTGTCCGTTCTGCAAAAAGTCGGCGCATGCCCGCACCTCCCGCTATCTGTCGGAGAACGTCAAACAGCGCTATCACCAGTGCACCAATATTGAGTGCTCGGCGACGTTCCGCACCACTGAAGCCATCGACGAGGTTATCCGGCCCCCGGCGGAGAAAACGCCGCCTGTCGCGGAGCCGGTCACACCCCCGGCACCCCGTAAAGTTCAGGGCTGCTACAGCTCGCCATACCGTCATTAATCAGGGGAGAACTGACCATGACCAGCCTTACTCTACAGCAGGCTTTTGAGGCCTGTCAGAAGAACGAAACCGCCTGGCTGAACTGTAAAGCCGAACTGGCGGCCGCAGAGCAGGAATACCGGGAACAGGTGCTGGCCGGGGATGACCGTATACCGGGCAGAATGCAGAAATTACGCGACATTATCGATGTCAAAAAATGGGAGATAAATCAGGCCGCCGGGCGCTATATCCGCTCCCATGAAGCGGTACAGCGCATCAGTATCCGCAACCGGCTGAATGACTTTATGCAGGCACACGGGACAGAGCTGGCCGCCACGCTTGCCCCGGAGCTGATGGGACTCAGCCAGCAGCCCGCACTCCTGACCGGCCATGCGCTCGACCGTTCGGCGCATTACCTGCGCGAAGCGCTGTCCGTGTGGCTGAGTACCGGTGAAGAAATTAATTATTCGGCAGAAGACAGCGATATTTTAACGGCCATCGGATTCAGGCCTGACGCGGCTTCGCGGGTGGATAATCAGGAAAAATACACCCCCGCACAGAGTCTGATTTATGCCCGCCGGCGCACGGAACTGGCCAGCATGTAGCCCCGCAAAAAATCCCCGAAAATACCGCTATTTTTCCCGAATTAAGCCATGCATCCACAGGGTGCATGGTTTTGCATGCGTTCCTCCGTCCCGTCACTCCCTTCGCAGCCCTGTCCCGGCGCGGCCTGAGCCTGCCCATGCACCTGCATGAAAACCGACCCACGAAGCGTGCAGGCGAGGCGGGGAAAGCACTGCGCGCCAGCGGTAAAGTATTTATTTAATGATATTTAATTTCGCGGCCTGAGCGCGTCGCTGCGCTGCACGGGTTCACGGGAGTATCGATGGGTGGTGCGGTGCTGTTCGGGGGCGTGGCGAGCCTCTGAGGCGGTCAGGAGAAGTGCAGGAAAAGGTCGCCCGGCGGTGGACGAAACTAGTCATTCCGGCGTTATTTATATCGTTTCTAAAGCTGCCATTTCCCTGACGTATCCGGGCCTGTGGCAGCCTGAGCCTCGCCATGTACCTGCATGAAAACCGCCCCACGAAGCGGACAAGCGAGATGGGGAGAGCATTGCGCGCAAATATCCAAGTGATTTATTTAGTAATAAAAACAAACATATGTTATAAGCTCGAAAAGCCAACAAAAATCACAAATGGCGAATCCATCTCTATTCATCGGAAACAACCAAATAGAAATTATTTGCATTAGAAAGGAACTAATATGATAAATGCTTTTGAAAAATCCAACCTTTGGCAATTAACTTTGGGCTTGGACGACAATGAAGATATTGAAAGATTGAGGAATAGCTATTTTGACTTTAGAAGAAAAATTGAACCCTTAGTAAAAAACATTGAATTTGAAATCCCTGGGCTAACCATCCATGATATATCTCACATAGATTCACTTTGGGAAGTGGCCGATCAAATAATAGGTGAAACTCTTTATTTAAACCCCATTGAATCATATGTTTTAGGGGGCGCATTCCTGTTACACGATGCAGCTCATGTAAGTGCAGCATACAATGGTGGTTTCACTGCTTTAAAAGAAAGAGATGAATGGAAAGATCTTATCTCACTAAAATACAATAATACTGAGCCAGAAAAAAATTCCGAATCAGAAAAAATGGCTTTATTTGAAGTCGTTAGACAATTACATGCAAAACAAGCAAGAAATTTAATTCAACATTCTTGGAAATCTGAAACAAACCAGAACTATTACTTTCTTATAGCTGATGAAGAGATTAGAGACTATTACTCAGAAATAATTGGGGAAATAGCTGAAAGCCACCATTGGTCAGCAAAAAAAGTCAATGACAATTTCTCAGGAAGAATAATTAACCCCCCTGCATTCTTCAAAAGTACAAATTGGGAAGTCGATCCTCTCAAAATTGCATTTATTCTGCGTACAACTGATGCATCGCATATAGATTCGAGAAGAGCACCTACCTATGCATACAATATCCTTACCCCGCAAGGCCTTTCCAAGGATCATTGGCATTTCCAAAATAAACTTGGTAGAGCTAAATTGGTTGATGGAGAAAACCTTAGAATATCATCGGGTTCCTCATTTAACGAGGATGAACGTAACGCATGGTGGTTAGCATTCGATACAGCACGAATGATCAATAGAGAGCTTAAAGATGCTAATAGTTTTTTAATCGAATCAGGCCGCCCTCCTTTAGCAGCTAAATCAGTATTAGGCGCAGAATCACCAAAGTCTTTTTCAAAATATGTACTAGCAAATAATTGGGAACCTGAAGACATTTCAGTTCATGTGAGTAATCTTCCAAGGCTAATTTCAACATTAGGAGGGAAAGCACTATATGGGGAAAATAAATACGTAGCTCTAAGAGAATTAATCCAAAATGGGTTTGACGCTATCACTGCAGCTCGAAACCTTGGCTATCTTGAAAGTTTTGAAGGTCATATAACCATCCAACTAAATAAAATTGACAACAAGAGTTGGATGTTAAATATAACTGATAATGGCTTGGGAATGAGTAGATATGTGTTATCTGATGTCCTGCTCGATTTTGGTAAATCATTATGGAACCATGATACTGTCAGGTATGAACACCCAAAACTTGCGCAGACTGGTTTTAGTTCCATTGGTCAATTTGGAATTGGTTTTTACTCGGCATTCATGATATCTAACTATGTAAAAATCATAACGCACCGATATAAGTTGAAACCTGATGAATCCAATTCCCATTGGAAATTAACCTTCCCTAACGGCCTTGAAGAAAGACCATTCATTTCAAAACCAAATAGCCAAGAGGAATTAAAAAAACATGGTACTACTATCTCACTTCGCATTGAAAATGACACTCTAAATGATTTATTAAAAAAAAAGGAAGGAGAAATAATTAGTGAAGAGGAAGCACATGACGAACTCAAAAAACTAATAATGTGGATATTTCCTGCTTGTGAAATAGACTTGCATCTAATCACTAAAGAAAAAAGAGAAAAAATAATATCCGCAAATGATTGGCTGACAATATCTGACAAAGATCTACTTATAAGAATAAACAATAAAAGAACAGATAGCAAACTTTATCCATTGAAGATTGATGGGCGTACTGTCGGACGTGTAAGAATCACTAACCATTCTTATTATTTTAGTGATGAACATTCACCTTTGATTGTATCCTTCAAAGGCGCTCGTGCAGGAAAAATTTATGGTCTCGATGGTTTATGCTTATCGTTTGAAAATAACGGAAAAGCAGAGAGAAATGATGCATTACCGAACTATCCTCTTGAAAGCTGGGTTGATTGGGCTAAAGAAATTGTCAATTCAGAACCAATGCTCTCGATTCAATCTTTACTTAAACTTCACGTTCTCTTGCCAAATGATGATCTAAATGTTTGGTTAGACAGTCATAAAAGATGTTCGTTAGCAGAGATTAAAAATATGCTGGTTGTTTCAGATGAAATTCTCTTTCATGACGGATCTATCGATTACGATGACGATGATGGCGTAAGAAGATCAGATTTCGAAGGTGACTTAACGCTCGTAAATAATATTTTAATCATAAATTCAAATTTAAGCTATTATTTACACAGCGAATTCACATTTGAGAAATTAATTGAAAAATTTAATCTTCCTAGTATTAGTTATGTAGAAAAACTAGAAGGTTTGATTAAAGAGATTTGGGGGGATTTTGAAGAAAAAAGTGACTACGAAACAATTGGGTTAGTTAACGGCACTGAAATAATAAGGTCTGTGACAAAATATTCTAAATTTACCTCTAAGTAACAAAAAGCATTGCAGCGAAAAGTTAAAAAATCGTTGCAATGCTTTTGACTATTATAATTTAGCAAAATCAAACGGAGTTACTAGTCTAAGTCTATTTATTTCAAGGTAATCAGCCCACCATTGAACCATCAGTCGGCGCTCATCTAAATGTTCAGATGTATGAATATACGCTGCACGTACATTATTACGCTCCGAATGGCTCAACTGCCGTTCTATCGCGTCATCGCTCCATAACCCTGACTCACCGAGCGCACCTCGCGCCATCGTCCTGAATCCATGCCCGCAAACCTCGGTTTTCGTGTCATACCCCATGGCACGCAACGCACTATTCACCGTGTTTTCACTCATAACTTTGGCCGCGTCGTGATCCCCTGGGAACAGCAGCTCTTTATCACCACTAATCTGCTTAAGCTGCTCTAACAAAATCATCGCCTGTCGACTGAGAGGAACAATATGCTCCTCTTTCATCTTCATGCCACGATACGAGTAACGCACACCTTTAATTTCTTCTCGTTTTGCAGGTACTCGCCATAGAGATTTATCGAAGTCGAATTCATCCCAACGCGCAAAGCGTAACTCGCTGGAACGTACAAAAGTTAGCAGAGAAAGCTCAACCGCGATCCGCGTCATTACACGGCCACGATATGCAGCAAGACGAGCAAGAAACTCAGGGAATCGGCTAGAGGGTAAAGCAGGATAGTGTCGTGCTTTGGTTGTTGATAAAGCACCGGCCATATCGCTAGCGGGATTAGAGTCGATGTAATCGTTCTGAACAGCATAACGCATAATGGCCGTGACACGCTGCTGAAGACGCTGGGCAACGTCATGCTTGCCACTAGCATCAACCTTTTTAATCGGGGCTAACAGGTGGCTGGTTTTGAGCTGGCGAATGTCAGACGAACCGATATGAGGGAAGATATAAAGCTCAAGATAGCGAAGAACGCGCGATCGATGGTCTTCACTCCATCGCTTGTTACTGGCATGCCATTCGCGAGCAATGGTTTCAAAAGTATATGCTCCCGCGTTTTCGGCCTGAGCTTCTTTCTGTTCGGCTTTTGGGTCAATGCCCTGTACTAACAGCTTTTTAGCTTCGTCGCGCTTGGCCCTTGCCTGAGCAAGCGTCACGGTAGGCCAAACACCAAAAGCAAGGCGATCCTCTTTTTTGTCAGAGGGGCGTCTGTATTTCATGCGCCAGTATTTAGACCCCTTAGCCGAAACTTCGAGATACAAACCGCCGCCATCGGCCATTTTGTAGGTTTTGTCTTTGGGCTTTGCGGTCTCTACCTGCCTGGCGTTGAGCTTCATTTTGGGGGCACATTTCTAATCGAAGTTAAGATGCCCCCAATTATGCCCCCAATGACATCCGGATTTCAACGGACAACCTCGGACAACTCAGGACGTAAAAATCGCTGCAAGCATTGATTTTTAAGGGATAATTGGACTTTCTCGGATGGTCTTGGAAGTACTAATGGTGCCGAAGGCCGGACTCGAACCGGCACGTATTTCTACGGTTGATTTTGAATCAACTGCGTCTACCGATTTCGCCACTCCGGCACGGAAAGGATACGGAAAACGTTCTGGATTATACCTGTCGCACGCTGCCATGCAAGCAACGTTGCATTCACCTGCCACCAAGTGATGAATTTTTCATCGGCTCAGTGTGTTAGCCTCTTCAGGGTACATTTTGCCCTCCTCTATAACCCCCATCCCCCCCTCCTTCTGCCAAGCGTCCCCTCGCCCCATGCTCTACACTTCCTTCTTAACTACGCCAAACCCAAGGAAACTGTCATGAGCACTATTAAAAGTTACGCCGCCAAAGAAGCGGGCGCCGATCTGTCGCTGTGGGAATACGATGCCGGCGACCTTAAGCCGGAAGATGTCGAAGTGCAGGTGGAGTACTGCGGGATCTGCCACTCCGACCTGTCGATGATCGACAACGAATGGGGCATGTCGAGCTATCCGCTGGTGGCCGGTCACGAGGTGATTGGCCGGGTGGCGGCGCTGGGCAGCGCGGCGCAGGATAAAGGGCTGAAGGTTGGCCAGAAGGTCGGCATTGGCTGGACGGCGCGCAGCTGCGGCCACTGCGACGCCTGTATCAGCGGCAACCACGTGAACTGTCTGGAAGGCTCGGTGCCCACCATCATCAACCGCGGCGGCTTCGCCGATAAGCTGCGCGCCGACTGGCAATGGGTGATCCCGCTGCCGGAAAACGTCGATCTCGAATCCGCCGGGCCGATGCTCTGCGGCGGCATTACCGTCTTCAAACCGCTGCTGATGCATCACGTCACGGCGAACAGCCGCGTCGGCGTCATCGGCATTGGCGGCCTCGGCCATATCGCCATCAAGCTGCTGCACGCGATGGGCGCGGAAGTCACCGCCTTTAGCTCCAATCCGGCGAAAGAGCAGGAAGTGCTGGCAATGGGCGCCGATCGCGTAGTGAACAGCCGCGATCCCGAAGCCTTAAAGGCGCTGGCCGGCCAGTTCGACCTGATTATCAACACCGTCGCCGTCGACCTCGACTGGCAGCCGTACTTTGAAGCGCTGGCGTACGGCGGCAACTTCCACACCGTCGGCGCGGTAATGAAGCCGTTCCCGGTCCCCGCTTTTACCCTGATTGGCGGCGACCGCAGCATCTCCGGCTCGGCCACCGGCAACCCGTCCGAGCTGCGCAAGCTGATGAAATTCGCCGGACGCAGCAAAGTCGCGCCGACCACCGAGCTGTTCCCGATGTCGCAGATCAACGAGGCGCTGAAGCACGTTCGCGAGGGCAAGGCCCGTTACCGCGTGGTGCTGAAAGCCGACTTCTGATCGTTCCTCGTCATGCTTCAGGCCGCAGCCGCGCGGCCTGAACGCCACTGACCGGGGTGATGCCGGGCGGCCCGTCTGCCCGGCGCTTTTTCCCTGGTCATTAAACCGTCATCTCCCCGCCATACGTTTGCAGTCAATCCTTCTCACAATCCGGGCTTCTACAAACGCCTGAATGAGACGTCCGCCACCATGAGAAAAACCTGGCTCCCTTGGCTGATACTGTCGCCTTCCCTGCTGTTTTTATTACTGTTTACCTGGTTTCCCCTCGGGCGATCGATTTATGACAGCCTGTTCGATACCCGCATGGTCAGCGACGGCGGCCAGTATGTCGGGCTGGAGAACTTCAGTCGTCTGTTCGCCGACAGCGTCTTCTGGCAGTCGCTGGTGAATAACCTGCTTTATATCCTGCTGACGGTGGTACCGGGCGTGACGCTCGCCCTGCTGCTGGCGGTCGCCCTGACCGAGAATCACCGCGTCAACCGCTGGCTGCGCACCGCCTTCTTCTTCCCGATGATTATCCCGATGGTCAGCGCCGCCGCGCTGTGGCTGTTTATCTTTATGCCCGGCCTTGGCCTGCTCGACCACTATCTGGCGAAGCTGTTTGGCCCGATGAACAACAACTGGCTGGGGCGCAGCAACAGCGCGCTGCTGGCGCTGGCGCTGATTGGGGTGTGGAAGTTCGCCGGTTACTACATGCTGTTTTTCCTCGCCGGGCTGCAAAGCATTCCGGCCTCCACGCGCGAAGCGGCGATCGTGGAAGGCGCCACCCGCACGCAGGTGTTCTTTAAGGTGACGCTGCCGCTGCTGCGCCCGACCCTGAGCTTCGTGATAACCACGGCGCTGATCTACTCCATCACCCAGATCGACCACGTGGCGGTGATGACCCGCGGCGGGCCGGATAACGCCACTACCGTGCTGCTCTACTACATCCAGAACCTTGCCTGGGACACCCATGATTTAGGTAAAGCTTCCGCCGCCACCTTCCTGACGCTGGCCGGGCTGTTTGCCTTCTCGCTGATTAACCTCAAACTGCTGGAGAAAGGAGCGCACTATGAGCGCTGAAATCTCGCCGCTGGCGCTGCGATCGCACAGCGCGTCGCGCCCGCTCTGGCTGCGCCTGCGCCGCTCGCAGCCCTTTACGCTCACGGTATTAATGTGCTGCCTGGCGCTGCTGTGGATGAGCCCGTTTTTATGGATGCTGGCGACCTCGTTCAGCGCTACGACCTTCGGCGAGGATATGGCCTCGCTGCTGCCCCGTATGCCGCTGACGCTGGATAACTTCCGCGATGCCTGGGCCAGCGCCGACTGGCTGAGCCTCTACGCCAACACCCTTATCTTTACCTTCGGCACCTTCTTCGTGCAGCTGTTGACCATCACCACCGCCGGCTACGTCTTCGCCTGCCACGAGTTTCGCGGCAAGAAGACGCTGTTCCTGATGTTCCTCGTCCAGCTGATGATCATGCCGGTGGTGATGATGGTGCCGAACATGCTGACCCTGAAAACCTTCGGCCTGCTCAACACCCTCACCGGGGTGATGATGCCCTACTTCACCTCGGCGTTCGGCGTGTTCCTGATGCGTCAGGCGTTTCTGGCCATACCCAAAGAGCTGGAAGAGGCGGCGCTGATGGAGGGATGTCGCTGGTGGCAGGTGCTGTTCCGCGTGCTGCTGCCGATGTCCTGGCCGTCGGTGCTGGCCTTCGCCACCGTCAGCATTACCTACCACTGGAACGAGTATCTGTGGCCGCTGATGATGCTGAACGACCCGGACAAACAGGTGCTGACCGTGGGGCTGGTCTCGTTCGCCATGGGCGCCGAATCCGGCGGTCAGTGGGGCATCATCGGCGCCGGCACGCTGATGGTCTGCCTGCCGCTGATGCTGGCGTTCATCCTCTTCCAGAAACAGTTCCTGCGAAGCTTCGGCTTCTCCGGGATCAAATAAGGAGCTCTTCATGCTGTTAGCGCAAATTTCCGATACCCATTTCCGCAGCCGCGGCCAGAAGCTGTACGGCTTTATTGACGTCAACGCCGCCAATGCCGACGTCGTCTCCCAGCTGAATGCCCTGCAGGAGCGTCCGGACGCAGTGGTGGTGAGCGGCGATATCGTCAACTGCGGCCGCCCGGAAGAGTATGAGGTCGCCCGCCAGATCCTCGGCAGCCTGAACTATCCGCTGTATCTCATTCCCGGCAACCACGACGATAAAGCGCTGTTTCTGGAATATCTGCATCCGCTGTGCCCGCAGCTCGGCAGCGATGCGCAAAACATGCACTACGCGGTAGACGATTTTGCCACTCGCCTGCTGTTTATCGACTCCAGCCGGGCGGGTACGTCGAAAGGCTGGCTGACCGAGGAAACCATCAAGTGGCTGGAGGCTCAGCTGTTTGATGGCGGCGATAAACCGGCGACGGTGTTTATGCATCATCCGCCGCTGCCGCTGGGCAACGCGCAGATGGACCCTATCGCCTGCGAAAACGGCCATCGTCTGCTGGCGCTGGTTGAGCGTTTCCCGTCGCTGACGCGCATTTTCTGCGGCCATAACCACAGCCTGACCATGACCCAGTATCGCCAGGCCATCATCTCCACCATCCCGGGAACCGTCCACCAGGTGCCCTACTTTCATGAAGATACCCGTCCGTATTACGACCTCTCTCCGGCGTCGTGCCTGATGCATCGCCAGGTCGACGAGCAGTGGGTGAGCTATCAGCATCCTCTGACCCACTACGCCGGACCGTGGATGTACGACGAAAATATCAGCTGCCCAACGGAAGATTGCTAAACGCCATGCTTAGTCTGCAAAACATCAGTAAACAGTTTGACGGTAAACCGGCCCTCAGCGCCCTGTCGCTGGATATTCGCGAAGGGGAGTTCGTGGTGCTGGTGGGCCCGTCCGGCTGCGGTAAAAGCACCCTGCTGCGCCTGCTCGCCGGGCTGGAGCCGGTCAGCGAGGGGGAGATCTGGCTGCACGATGAGAACATCACAGAAATGTCGCCCAGAGAGCGCAACTTCGCGATGATCTTCCAGAACTATGCGCTGTTTCCGCACCTGTCGGTGCGCGACAACATCACCTTCGGCATGAAGGTGCGCAAAGAGGAGAAGACCAGCTGGCAGCCGCGGGTGGATAAAGTCGCGCAGATGCTGCAGCTGGATACCCTGCTCGATCGCAAACCGGCGAAGCTCTCCGGCGGCCAGCGGCAGCGGGTGGCGATGGCGCGGGCGATAGTGCGCAATCCGCGCCTGTTCCTGATGGATGAGCCGCTCTCCAACCTCGACGCCCGCCTGCGTAGCGAAGTGCGCGACAGCATTATGGACCTCCACCAGCAGCTCAGAACCAGCACCGTCTACGTCACCCATGACCAGACGGAAGCGATGTCGATGGCCGACCGCATCGTGGTGATGAACGGCGGCCACGTACAGCAGGTCGGGCGACCGGAGTATCTGTACGCCAACCCGGCCAACCTGTTTGTCGCCGGGTTTATCGGATCTCCGGCGATGAATCTGCTCTCACTGCCCTGCGCTGATGGTGAGGTATTACTGGGTGAGCTGCGCTATCCGCTGCCGCCGCGCTACCGTGAAGAATCCCGGGTGTGGTTAGGCATTCGCCCGGAACATATCAGCGACCGCGTGGAGGAGAGCCATCTGCGCCTGCCCGCCACCGTGCTGCAACGAGAACTGATGGGAGCCGATTATCTGCTCCAAGTCAGCACCCCCATCGGCACCCTACGCTTTAGCCGTCGCCATCGCGGCGCGGTGCCGGAGAAAGGCGATTCGCTGATCCTCGGCTTTTCACCTGCCGATGTGCATCTTTTTCATGCTGAGAAACAGCATAATTTAGCGTCGGTACATCAGGCGTAATTGTTGCAGTCAGTTTGGACACGGACAGCGCGGAAGAACCGGAGCGTACGTGTAGTACGTGAGGATGATTCGCTACGCTCCCCCTTCGGGCCACCCTGAAGGGTGTTCAAAACTCTACGAGTTTTGTCTGAGCACTGCCCAGGGCCAAACTGGCAAATAAAATAGCCTGTGGACAGGTGCTTACTGATGGAGACAAACTATGTTTAAACCTCTCACCGCTCTCGCGGTTGGGCTCAGCCTTGCCCTGAGCGGCGCGGCGCTGGCGAAAGAGAAGATCGACTTCATGTTTCCGGCGCCGGTGGACGGCAAGCTGACCATGGAGATGACCCGCGTCATTAAGCAATTCAACGAGTCGCAGCAGGATGTCGAAGTGCGCGGGATCTTTACCGGCAACTACGACACCACCAAGATCAAAGCCGAATCGGCGCAGAAGGCCGGGCAGCCGCCCGCGCTGGTGATTATGTCCGCTAACTTCACCACCGATCTGGCGCTGAAGGGTGAGATCCTGCCGATGGACGAGCTGTTCCAGTATGGCGATCAAAAAGCGGGGGATTTTCTGGTGAAGGCGTTCTGGCCCGCAATGCATAAAAACGCCCAGGTGATGGGCACCACCTATGCGATCCCGTTCCATAACTCGACGCCGATCCTCTACTACAACAAAACGATGTTCGATCGGGCCGGGATCAAACAGCCGCCGCAAACCTGGGCC
Source organism: Klebsiella sp. CN_Kp106 (assembly GCF_040064575.1). Classification (NCBI taxonomy): domain Bacteria; kingdom Pseudomonadati; phylum Pseudomonadota; class Gammaproteobacteria; order Enterobacterales; family Enterobacteriaceae; genus Klebsiella; species Klebsiella sp. CN_Kp106. The sequence continues at coordinate 37,584 of NZ_JBEAIG010000059.1, forward strand.
GAGCTGCTGGCGGACGCCAGAAAGCTGACCGACGAAAGCAAAGGCCAGTGGGGGATCATGCTGCCGTCGACCAACGATGATTACGGCGGCTGGATCTTCTCGGCGCTGGTGCGCGCCAACGGCGGGAAATACTTTAACGAGGACTATCCGGGCGAAGTCTATTACAACACGCCAACCACCATCGGCGCCCTGCGCTTCTGGCAGAACCTGGTCTATAAAGACAAAGTCATGCCTTCCGGCGTGCTGAATTCGAAACAGATCGGCGCCAGCTTCTTCTCCGGCAAAGTCGGAATGGCGATGCTGAGCACCGGCGCGCTGGGCTTTATGCGCGAGAACAGCAAAGATTTTGAGCTGGGCGTGGCGATGCTGCCGGCCAAAGAGCAGCGCGCGGTACCGATCGGCGGCGCCAGCCTGGTCAGCTTCAAGGGCATCAACGACGCGCAGAAAAAAGCGGCGTATCAGTTCCTGACGTATCTGGTGAGCCCGCAGGTCAACGGCGCCTGGAGCCGCTTTACCGGCTACTTCTCCCCGCGTAAGGCCGCCTACGATACGCCGGAAATGAAGGCGTATCTGCAGCAGGATCCGCGCGCGGCTATCGCCCTCGAACAGCTGAAGTATGCCCATCCGTGGTACTCCACCTGGGAGACCGTTGCCGTGCGTAAAGCGATGGAAAACCAGCTGGCCGCGGTGGTCAACGATGCCAAAATCACCCCGGAAGCCGCGGTGCAGGCGGCACAGAAGGAGGCCGATGCGCTGATGAAGCCCTACGTCGATAAGACCGCGCTGGCGGAAGTGAAGTAGGCCTTTCCCTCACTATCTCTGCAGATAGCTGAGGTATCTTCTGCAATACCGTACGGAAGCAGTGTGCCCCCTCCCCCTTTTCAAGGGGAGGGGATCGTTCGATACGGCTCGTTAGCCCGGTCCGTGCAGACCGCTGAGCACCGCTCCAGCATTGCAGATACCGTTGGCAATCAGCGTTACACTTTATCCGCCTGCGATTCAGCCACTATTCGCCGGGCCCTGGCGGCCTGCCCTTCTTCACTGGTGTCCAGCTTATCCCGCAGATAGTGCTCGATTTGTTCAAGACTACGGTGGCGGGTTTCCGGTACGCATTTAATCACGAATATCGCACCGAATACGCCAATACCGGCGAAGATAAAGAAGGTGCCTGAAAGCCCTAACCACGCCAGCAGTATCGGGAAGAACAGGGAGATCAGGAAGTTGGCAATCCACATTGAAAATACCGCCCCCCCCATAAAAATACCGCGCAGGCGGGTTGGAAATATTTCCGACATGAGCAGCCAGGTCACTGGCGATAGCGCCCCCTGCTGAAAGCTCAGAAACAGTAACATCCCTGCCAGAACCATATAGGCACGCAGCGCATCAGGCTGGCCGTTAACCGTCTCCGGCAGCAGATAGCTGACCGCACCGATAAAGACCAGGCAGGCGGTGCAGCCGAACTGACCAATCATGGTCATCGGGCGACGGCCAATTTTGCCAAGCATCCAGATGCCAACGAATGTCATCAATACTGAGACTACGCCATTGGCAATAGTGGCAAACAGCGCGGCATTATCAGTCATACCAACCGAGGTCAGTACCGTGGGGGCATAGTACATAATGGTATTTACACCGGTAAGCTGTTGGATAACCGCTATACCAATACCGATCATAAACAGCTTGAACAACCACGGGGTCATAATCTCGCTGAACCGGGGCTTACCGAGATTGCGCTGCTCATCCAGCGTTTCGGTGATCTCCAGCAGCTCCCACTCAACATCATCTTTATGCCGGGTGCGCTCAAGCACGCGACGGGCTTCCGCCAGGCGCCCTTTCATCGCGTACCAGCGCGGTGAATCCGGCATAAACATCATGCCAAACCAGAGCAGCACGGCGGGTAGCGTCGCCACCGCCAGCATCCAGCGCCAGGTGCTTTCCCCGCCCCAGACTTCATGGAACGTGGCATTAGAAATATAGGCCAGCAGCTGACCGGATACGATCATCAGCTCCTGCAAAGTAACCAGCTGTCCGCGCTTATTCGCGGGAGCTATCTCGGCAATATAGACCGGTACGGTGGCCGCCGCCCCGCCGACCGCCACGCCGAGAATAAGACGAAAGAAAATCATCCAGTTAACGTCCGGCGCCATAGAGGTGCCTATCGCGCCGATGGCAAAAAGCACCGCCAGCCACAGAATAATTTTCTTTCTGCCCGCCGCATTCGCCAGATTGCCAGAAAGCAGCGCGCCAAAGGCGGCGCCGAATAGCAGCGAGCTGGTGACCAGACCGGTGGTAAAGGGAGTAAGATGAAGCTCGGTGCCCATAAAGAGTAAGGCACCGGAAATCACCCCGGTATCATAGCCAAAAAGTAAACCGCCAAGCGTCGCGATCAGGGCGACAACTTTTACAAAGGGCGTTGTCGGGGTCTCGCTATTCGGTCCCGACGCTTTATTGAGTGTAAGATATTGTTCCTTAGACATAATAGACTCCAGTAACCCGCCTTGTTTGAGGGAAGATTTGCTCTAGTCTGAATGCAGAGGCCGAGGCCTCACCGACGTGTTGTTTTCGTTCTACGTCTTGAGCTACTGCTGAGTGATGGGGTAAAAAAAGCAGGCCATACGACGTATGGCCTGAAAATAAAACAACGATTAGATTCCTGCCGTCTCGCGGATATATTTGCGCGCTTTTACGGCGTATTCGAATGGGTTGGCCAGCGCCGGATCCTGCTCGGCCTCAACCACCATCCAGCCTTTATAGCCATGCTCGTCCAGCAGCTTGAACACCGGACGGAAATCAATGACGCCGTCGCCCGGCACGGTGAAGGTCCCCTTCTTCACGCCGTCCAGGAAGGAGAGCCCTTCGCGACGCACCTGCTCGATCACCGGCGGACGCACGTCTTTCAGGTGCACGTGGTTAATGCGCGGCAGATATTTTTTCAGAATCGCCAGCATCGGCTCTTCGCCGCCTTCGGAATACCAGGCGTGTCCGGTGTCGTAGAGCAGGAAGACTTTGTCATCCACTAGCGACATAAACTTGTCGATCTCTGCCGTCGTCTGGATACCGGTGCCCATATGGTGGTGCAGACAAACCTGCATGCCCTTTTCCGCCGCCAGGCGACCGAGGGTGTTATAGCCTTCCGCCACCCGCTGCCACTCTTCTTCGCTAAAGCACGGTTTCGCATTCTCCAGGATGGGCTTTTCCAGCCCCTGGATGCTGCCGCTCTGCTCGGAGCAGCCGATCACTTTCGCGCCCATAGCATGCAGGAAATTCATGTGGTTAACGAATTCATCAATGGTCTTTTCCCGCTGGCCGTTAGCAAAAAAGGTGCTGAACCAGGCGTTGCAAATCTGAATGCCGCGGATATCCAGCATCGGCTTGAGAACCGCCGGATCGCGTGGATATTTGCTGCCGACTTCGCTGCCGGTAAAGCCCGCCAGCGCCATTTCGCTGACGATTTGCTGGAAAGTATTCTCGCTGCCCAGCTCCGGCATATCGTCGTTAGTCCAGCCAATCGGGGCGATAGCCAGTTTTACGTTATCTTTGTTCATAGTAGGGGGCTCCTGCCGCTGCGCCTTACCGGCGCAGCAATTCACGTTCGATGAGTTCACGGGTTTCCACTGCCTGGTATTTCATCTTTTCCGGGTAGCCGAACAGCGAGGTGGCCACAATCGGCTCACCGCCGACCTTGAAGGTCTGCTCGGCAAATTTCATATCGCGCAGGGTGCGGAACAGCGCGTCGAAATCAACATCCCCTTCTCCGACGCCCACGTGCTGGTGAACGACGGCATCTACGCCCGGTGGGTTAACGATATAGCGGCAGTGTTTTGTATGGTTGCGGGTATCCGCGATCAGCACATGGGAGAGATCGCTTCCCGCGTAGCGCAGCATCTTCTCAACGTCGCCCACGCCTTTGTCATAGAAAAAGGTATGCGGGACGCTGTAAACGTACTTAACGTTATCGCTGCGGAACGACTTCACGATATCGACGGTTTCGTTGTTCTCTTCGCAGAAGTCCCACGGATGTGCCTGAATTTCAACACGGATGCCTTCGCGCTCAAAAATCGGCAGCAGCTCTTCCATGGAGCGATAGAACATCTCATCGCAAATCTCCGGCTGGTTAGGATCGCCGGAGAACTCGGTGTTGATCACCTGTACACCCATTTCAACCGCGATTTCGATCAGCCGTTTCCAGTTTTTCACTGCCGCCTGACGGCGCAGCTCATCCGGACCGGACCAGCGGTAGACGCAGATAAACGAGGAGAGCTCCACGCCGGTATCGCGCAGCGCCTGCTTGTACTCAGCCATAATTTCCCGGCTGGCGCGCGGGTGCTTGTAGAACGGGTTGATCTGCGGATGCGGCGATTGCTCAATGTACTTGTAGCCCCACTCCGCCACCTGATGGACCATTCGGGTTACCCCGAGGTCTTTAATGACATCAACGTCAAAAGCAATTTTCATCGTCGTTACCTGTGCAAAGAAGTTCCGTCAGCAAAGCGGGATTAGCGTTTGTAGAATGCCGGGCATTCCGGCAGCGTCACCTCAACCGGCTCGCTGGTTTCCTGGGCTTTGATACAGGCGTCGGCAGCAACGGACGCCGCGTAGCCATCCCACGCCGATGGGCCGTGCAGCTGGCCGGCCTGAACATCATTGATAAAGGCCTGTAGTTCAACGTCATACGCTTTGATAAAGCGATCCTTCCAGTCGGTCAGGATAGCGGTCGACAGGTTAGCGGCTTTGCGCATCTGCACAGCCGACGGCTCAGGCAGGCGGGCAATCCCGGTTTCCCCTACCACTTCACACTGGATGTCGTAGCCGTACTGGCAGTTCACGAAGACTTCCACGTCGATCAGCGTGCCTTTTTTGGTTTCAAACGACACGATCTGCGGGTCTTTCAGGCGCGCGTGGGTGTGGGACGTGGAGCGCGGGAAGCGCACCTGCACGGAAACATAGTCGTCATTCAGCAGCCAGCGCAGAACGTCCAGTTCGTGAATCAGGGTGTTGGTGATCGCCATGTTGGTGATGTAATCCTCGCCCACCGACTGGTTGCGGTGCGCGCAGCGCAGCATCAGCGGCGCGCCGATGTCGCCGTCATCGATCACTTTTTTGAGCGCCAGATAGCCTTCGTCGTAAGGGCGCATAAATCCAACCTGCACCAGGCGGCGACCGGCCTTCATTTCCGCATCAACGATGCGGCGGCAGCCTTCCGCGCTCATCGCCAGCGGCTTCTCGCAGAACACCGGCTTCCCGGCGGCGATGGCGGCCAGGGTGTACTCTTCGTGGGTGGGGTCCCATGAGGTGACCAGAATAGCGTCCACGTCGCTGGCCTTAATCACGTCATGACCGTCGGCGTACACTTCGGCATGTACGCCCGGCAGCGCAACCGCGGCGCGGGCGTTCTCTTCGTTGATATCCGAAACCGCCACTACCGTGGCTCCCTGCAGTACCTGAGTGCAACGACGGATATGCTCTTTACCGATAGCGCCGGCACCGATGACACCTAATTTGAGTGACATAGTTGGTTTTCTCCCGAGATTTGTAGGGTTCAGGGTTTGTGTTCTGTTTTAGTAATCCCGCGCCTGAGCGCGTTTTTCATTGATCATTTGCGCCACCTTGCGGATCCGCTCGGAGAGCGCAGACTGCGCGACGCCGACGTTCCACCAGCTGCCGTATTTGTGCACCATGGTTTTCGGCAGCACTTTAATGTCTATCAGGGTGCTGACGGTTTCGCGGCGCGCGGCGTCCAGCGCGTGGCGTAGTTCTTCTAGCGTCGTGACGCGCCAGGTTTTGCAGCCGTAGCCGGCAGCGACGGTGGCGAAATCTACCGGCACCAGGCCGCCCTGCAGCTGGCCCGATTCGGCGCAGCGGAAGCGGAACTCGGTGCCGAAGCTGTCCATACCGTGCTCCATTTGCAGGTTGTTAATGCAGCCGTTGGCCATGTTGTCGAGCAGCACGATATTGATCTTCGCGCGCTCCTGCAGGGAGGTCACCAGCTCGGAGTGCAGCATCATGAACGAGCCGTCGCCGACCAGCGAATAGACCTCGCTTTGCGGTTGGGCTAACTTCACGCCCAGCGCGGCGCTGACTTCGTACCCCATGCAGGAGTAGCCGTATTCCACGTGATAGGTGTTGGTGGCCCGGTTGCGCCAGACGCGCTGCAGGTCTCCCGGCAGGCTACCCGCCGCCGCCACAATCACCGCATCCGCCGGCAGCGTTTCGTTGAGTACGCCAAGGACGCTGCTTTGCGTCAGGGTGGAGTCGGTTATCTGACGAAATTCGCGATACACCGATTCCCGATCCAGATGGTCGTCGATTTCCGGGACGAAAGCGGTTTCCTGCCACACCGCCTGGTAAACGCGCTGGGTCTCTTTCAGCTGGCGGCTCTGTACGCTTTCAATCTGCTCGCCCCAGCCAGCCTGCCAGGATTCGCCGGACAGGGCGTCGTCCAGGGCGGTGAGGGCTTCGCGGGCATCCGCCAGCATCGGGATGCCATCCAGCTTCCAGGCGTCGAAGTTGCTGACGTTAATATTGAGGAAGCGCACGCCCGGGTGCTGGAAAATCCATTTTGACGAGGTGGTGAAATCGCTGAAACGCGTGCCGAGACCGATGACCAGATCCGCCTCTTTCGCCAGCAGGTTCGCCGCCAGGCAGCCGGTTTCGCCGACGCCGCCCACGTTATACGGATGCGAAGAGACAACGCTGCCTTTACCCGCCTGAGTTTCGGCAAACGGCACGCCGTAGCGCTCGGCAAAACGGGTCAACGCCTCGCCGGCGCCGGAGTATTTCACCCCGCCGCCGCAGACGATCAGCGGCTTACGGCTGGCTTTAATCGCCGCCACGGCATCCGCCAGCTGCGCGGCGCTGGCCGGACGGCGATCAAGGCGGTGTACCCGGCGGGTAAAGAAGGATTCCGGATAATCCCAGGCTTCGCCCTGGACATCCTGCGGCAAACAGAGCGTGACCGCACCGGTTTCCGCCGGGTCGGTCAACACGCGCATGGCGTTGATGCAGGCGCTCATCAGCTGTTCCGGACGGGTGATGCGATCCCAGTATTTACTCACCGCGCGAAACGCGTCGTTAGTGGTAATGCTGAGATCGTGGCTCTGTTCGATTTGCTGCAGCACCGGGTCAGGCTGGCGGGTCGCAAACACATCGCCCGGTAGCAGCAGCAGCGGGATGCGGTTGGCGGTCGCGGTGGCGGCAGCGGTAATCATATTCGCCGCGCCGGGGCCAATGGAGGAGGTGCAGGCAATAATCTGACGACGCAGGGACTGTCTGGCAAAACCGGTGGCGACATGCGCCATCCCTTGCTCGTTACGCCCCTGATAGACCCGCATTTCACCGCTATCTTGTTCAAGGGCCTGGCCCATTCCCAGCACGTTGCCGTGGCCAAAGATAGCAAAGATGCCTTTGACGAACTTATGCTCTTCGCCATCGACTTCCAGGTACTGGTTATCCAGGAACTTCACCAGCGCCTGCGCCATTGTCAGTCTCAGTTTGCCCATGTTGCCCAATCCTTATTGTTCAGTATTTGCGTGTGGGTTCGCGTTTTGCCCTGCGCAGCGATACAGCGATGAGTCAGGGAAATCGTTAACGTCACTGGAATACTTCTGGATTATAGGCAAACATTTTTTTCATTAAATAGAAATACAGAAGAAATATTTCATTTTGCGAGAGCGATCAAACTCTCTATGCATTTCACCTGTTTCATTCGCATCCTGTATACGGGATAACGCGCAAATTACGCGGCCCACCTCTTAATATCCCCTTAAAAATCATAGGTAAAGACCGCATCTAAGCGGGCTTTAGTTCAACTTTCAGCCGCAGCCCAGGATCCGAGGCAGAATGAGGCTCAGCGCGGCATAGTGGTATATCCCTCACATTTTTGGTTTTTTAATTTCGATCTAGTTTGCAAATGAAATATTTATTTCTCAAACTAGAGATAACCAATAACCCTCAGGCTGTTTTCGGAGACGCTGTCGGTATCCCGACTCTTCCGTACAGCAGAAATGCAAAAGGAAACCCTAGCTATGAATGCAGCAGTAAAGCGACTCGACGTCATCTGTATTGGCCGGGTGGCAGTCGATCTCTATGCCCAGCAGATTGGCGCGAGGCTGGAAGATGTCGCCAGTTTTTCTAAATACCTGGGTGGCTCTTCCGGCAACGTCGCCTTCGGCACCGCCATTCAGGGATTAAAATCGGCAATGCTCGCTCGCGTGGGCGATGAGCATAATGGTCGTTTTCTACGCGAAACCCTGAGCCGCGCCGGCGTCGATACCGAATATCTGATCACCGATAAGCAGCGCCTGACGGCGTTAGTGATGCTGGGGATTAAAGATCAGGAGACGTTTCCGCTGATTTTTTACCGCGATAACTGCGCCGACATGGCCCTTTCGCCAGAAGATATTAAGGAAGAGTACATCGCCTCTTCCCGGGCGCTGGCGGTAACCGGCACCCACCTTTCGCACTCTAACACGCGCGAAGCGGTGCTGAAGGCGCTGGAGTACGCCCGCCGCCACGGCCTGCGTACCGCACTGGATATCGACTATCGTCCGGTGCTTTGGGGGTTAACGTCTTTAGGCGACGGTGAAACGCGTTTCATTGAATCCGGCCAGGTGACCAGCCAGCTGCAGGAAGTCCTGCATCTGTTCGATTTAGTGGTGGGGACAGAAGAGGAGTTTCATATTGCCGGCGGCAGCACCGATACCCTGACCGCGCTGAAAAACGTGCGTAACGCCACGAAAGCGACGCTGGTTTGCAAGCGCGGTCCGATGGGCTGCGTGGTGCTGGAAGGCGCTATTCCCGACAGCTGGGATAGCGTGCCGCTGCAGCAGGGCGTACGCGTAGACGTGCTTAACGTCCTGGGCGCGGGCGATGCCTTTATGTCCGGCCTGCTGCGCGGCTGGCTTAACGATGAAGGCTGGGAGCAGGCCTGCCGCTACGCTAACGCCTGCGGCGCGCTGGTGGTTTCACGCCACGGCTGCGCACCCGCAATGCCGACCAAAGCCGAGCTTGACGACTATCTGTCGCGGGCAGAATCGGTGCCGCGTCCGGATATCGACGATCGTCTCAACCATCTCCATCGCGTCACCAGCCGCCGCCAGGCATGGCCGGAGCTGTGCATTTTCGCCTTTGACCACCGTAAACAGCTGGCAGATCTGGCGCTGGAAACCGGGCGTGATGAATCCTGCATTCCGCAGTTGAAGCTGCTGCTGCTGGCGGCCGCGGAAGCCGCCGCAGACGAAGCCGGTCTTGACGGTCGCAGCGGCATCCTCGCCGATGGCACCTACGGCCAGCGCTCGCTCAATGCCATCACCGGCAAGGGCTGGTGGATTGGTCGACCGATTGAAATGCCGAGCTCTCGCCCGCTGCGTCTGGAACATGGCAACATCGGTTCCCAGCTGATCGACTGGCCGCTGGAGCACGTGGTGAAATGCCTGGTCTTCTATCATCCGGCCGATCCGGCCGAGCTGCGCGCCGAACAGGATGCGCTGCTGCTGGAGGTCTGGCAGGCGTGCAACAAGTCCGGGCATGAGCTGCTGCTGGAAATCATCCTGCCGGAAAACGGCCCGGATAAAGATGAACGCCACTACCACGACATGCTGGAGCACTTCTATCAGCTGGGCATCCAGCCGGACTGGTGGAAGCTGCCGCCGCTGTCGAGCGCGGAATGGGAAAGGATTGGCAAACTGATCGCGCGCGAAGATAGCTGGTGCCGCGGGATCTTAATCCTCGGCCTGGACGCCCCTTCGGACCGTCTGCGCGCCGGTTTTGCCGAAGCGGCGAAGCATCCGATGATCAAAGGTTTTGCCGTAGGACGCACCATTTTTGGCCAGCCTTCACGGCGCTGGATGCAGGGAGAGCTCAGCGACGAGGCGCTGATTAACGAAGTGAAACGCAACTACCTCACGCTCATCGGCTACTGGCGAGAAGCCCGCGGCTGATTCCGCCCAGGCCCGCATCCTCTTCAGAAGATGCGGGCTTTTTTCTGGATCTTCGTGAAATGAATCGCGTATTTCATCGTAGTAAATGAAAAATTCGCTTCATTTGATACACTGGAAATTATATTCCTTTCATTTTCTCAGAGCGCAATCTATGGCCAATAATCCGACCCAACTTACCATCTTGCAGGATGAAATCAGGCGTCGCTACGACACGTTAAGCAAACGCCTGAAACAGGTAGCCCGCTATATTCTCGATAACAGCAATAGCGTGGCTTTCGACACCGTGGCCTCTATCGCGCAACAAGCTGACGTCCCCCCTTCCACGCTAATCCGCTTCGCTAACGCCTTTGGTTTTAGCGGCTTCAACGAAATGAAGCAGATGTTCAAGCAGCATCTGATGGAAGAGACGGCTAACTATACCGAGCGCGCGCGTCTGTTCCGCCAGACCACGACGGATGACGCAACCCCGCCGGAAACGCCGACCGAAATCCTGAATATGTTCACCATGGTCAATACCCAGGCGCTGCAGCAGCTGGCGATGCAGACCTCCGGCGACGATCTGCAGCGCGCGGTCGCGCTGCTGGCGGAAGCGGAGAATATCTACGTTATTGGCCTGCGCCGCTCCTTTAGCGTCGCCTCCTATCTGACCTACGCCCTGCGCCATCTGGACCGTAAAGCGTTCCTGATTGACGGTCTGGGCGGCATGTTTACCGAGCAGCTGAGCCTGGTCGGGCCGAAAGATGTCGTGGTGGCGGTGAGCTTCTCTCCGTATGCGCGGGAAGTGGTTGAACTGGTGGAGCTCGGCGCGCAGCGTAAAGCACGACAGATAGCGATTACCGACAGCCAGGTCAGCCCGCTGGCGGCCTTCAGCGACGTCTGCTTTGTGGTGCGCGAGGCGCAGGTTGATGGTTTCCGCTCGCAGGTGGCCTCGCTGTGCCTGGCCCAGACGCTGGCGGTCTCGCTGGCGCTGAACAGCAGCAAAGATGCAGAGACGAAGCAGCTGGCTTAAATTTTTCATGCCTCCCGGATGGCGACGTAAACGTCTTATCCGGGCTACTTGTCCGCAGACGACGGT
>NZ_JBEAIG010000060.1:0-47913 GCF_040064575.1 Klebsiella sp. CN_Kp106
CGGGAAAATTCTGCAACATCCTGCACGCTTCCCCCGGGGGCGGCGCAAAGCGCCTTGCCCGGGCTACGGGACCGCAGACCGCCGGTAGCCCGGATAAGGCGTTAGCCGCCATCCGGGAGTCCGCGGTGTTAGTTTTGCCCGTAATAGGCATTCGCGCCGTGTTTACGCAGGTAGTGTTTATCGAGCAGTTCAGACTGCATATCCGGCAGCTGTGGCGCCAGCTGGCGCGAGAACAGGCCCATATAGGCGCACTCTTCAAGTACCACGGCGTTATGTACGGCGTCGGCCGCATCTTTACCCCAGGCAAACGGGCCGTGCGAATGGACTAATACCGCCGGGATTTGCGCAGGATCCAGACCGCGCTGTTCAAAGGTTTTGATAATCACTTCGCCGGTCTGATACTCATACTCCCCGTTAATCTCCTCAACGGTCATCGGCCGGGTGCAGGGGATGGCGCCATAAAAATAGTCGGCGTGGGTGGTGCCCCAGGCGGGGAGATCGAGACCGGCCTGCGACCAGATCGTCGCATGGCGGGAGTGGGTATGCACGATCCCGCCGATCTGCGGATAGCGACGATAAAGGGCCAGATGCGTTGGCGTATCCGAAGAGGGTTTTTTAGCGCCTTCAACGATCTTACCGCTGGCGATCTCTACGACCACCATATCGTCGGCGGTCATCACCTCATATTCGACGCCGGAGGGCTTAATGACCATCAGACGGCGCGTTTCATCCACCGCGCTGACGTTGCCCCAGGTAAAGGTGACCAGCCGGTGCGCCGGGAGCGCCAGGTTTGCCGCCAGCACCTCGGCTTTCAGTTGCTCTAACATGTGAAACCTCCTTCCTGCATCCGTGATTCAATCCAGCGCCGGGCCTGGATAATCTCCAGCACCGGTTCGCTGGCCTTCTCCGTCCACATCTCAATCAGAAACGAACCGCGGTAGTTCAGCTCATGCAGCGTCTTAAAGATGCCGACAAAATCAACGCATCCTTCACCGAACGGCACGTCGCGGAACTGGCCCGGGCTATCGTCGGTCACGGGCAGCGTGTCCTTCAGGTGGATGGCGGCGATACGATCGATACCCAGTTTCAGCTCGGCGGTGACGTCGTTCCCCCAGGCGCTGAGGTTGCCGACGTCCGGATAGACGGTAAACCACGGTGACGAAAGCCTCTCGTCCCACTTTTTCCATTTGCTGATGGAGTTCATAAAGGCGGTGTCCATGATCTCCACCGCCAGCATCACCTGCGCGGCGGCGGCCTGTTCTACCGCCCAGGCCAGCCCTTCGGCAAAACGCTGCCGGGTGCCTTCATCGTGCTCTTCGTAATAGACGTCGTAACCCGCCAGCTGAATAGTACGAATCCCCAGATCGCGCGCCAGGCGGATGGCTTTGGTCATAATCTCCCGCGCCCGCTCGCGTACCGCCTCGTCGCGGCTGCCAAAGGGGAAACGGCGATGGGCGGACAGGCACATTGAGGGAATAGCGACGCCGGTTTCCAGCATCGCGCTCACCAGCGATGCCCGCTGGGCCGATGTCCACTCCAGGCGCGAAAGGCGTTCGTCGGTCTCGTCCACCGACATTTCGACAAAATCAAAACCGCAGCTTTTGGCCAGCACCAGCCGTTCAGGCCAGCTGAGATCCTTCGCCAGCGCTTTTTCATAAATACCTAACGGGTGGTTACGCATGCTGTTCTCCCCAGATAGCGTCGATTTGCGCGTGGAATTCGGCGGCAACCCGTGCCGGATGGGCAGCGCCTGCCAGCGCGCGCCCGGCAATAAACGCTTTGACGTTGATATCCTTGAACAGCGGCAGATCGGCCGGGGTAATCCCGCCGGTGATCGATAGCTCAAGGCCAATGTCGGAGAGCGCTTTCATGCGCGCCAGATCCGCCTCCCCCCACTGCTGCCCGCTGGCCTGGGCATCGCGTCCGCGATGGTAAATCGCCTGATAGACGCCGGTACGGTACCAGGCGCGGGCGTCATCCAGCGTCCAGTTGCCGAACAGCTCCATCTGAATTTCACCGCCGCAGGCCTGGGCCACGGCGTGGCCTTTCTCGACCGTAGCGAGCGGCGCAGCGCAGATGATGGTCATCCAGTTGGCGCCAGCGCCAAAGGCCTGCTGCGCCAGGGTTTCACCGGCGTCGGCGACTTTCCAGTCGGCGACGATGATCTTCTGCGGACACTGGGTGCGCAGGGCTGTAACTGCGTTAAGCCCCTCGGTCAAACAGAGGATGGTCCCCGCCTCCACGATATCAACGTGATCCTGTAGCAGGGCGACATCGCGCTGCGCAGCCTGAAGGCTGGTGTGGTCCAGCGCCAGCTGCAGTAATGGTCGGCTCATAATGCGTGCTCCTTAATACGGGCGTGATAGCCCTGTAGTGCCTCAATCAAATCCTGGTAGTGGCGGTATTTGCGCTGATAGCGTGCGTGGGCGGTCATATCGGGCAGCAGCGTGCGTACCGGGTGCTGCCGGGCGCGCCGGGCTTCGCTAAAGCTGCGGTATACGTCGGTGCCGACGCGCGCCGCGAGGGCAGCGCCAAAGCAGCCGGTCTCTTCCACCTGCGGCAGTTCAACGCGTAAGCCGCTGACGTCCGCCAGCATTTGCATCCAGACGTCGGAGTGCGCCGGGCCGCCGGTGACGCGCAGGGCCTGAACGCTTGTAAAGCGTTCGCGCATACGGTTGAGATGGGTCATATGGCTGAATACCACGCCTTCATAAACCGCCTGCAGCAGGTGCGCGCGGGTATGCAGCGCCTGCATGCCGTAAAAGCCGCAGGTCATCTCCAGCCCGGCGTTGCTGCCGTAGAGAAACGGCAGAAAAAACAGCTCGCTCCCGGCTTTCGGCAAACTGGCTACGGCCTGATTGATCTCATCAAACGAGAGATCGCCCCACTGGGCGGTAAACCACTCGAGGTTGCCGGATGAGGTCGGGCTGGCTTCGTGAACGATATACTGGCCGTCATTGACGTAGCGGCCATAGACGTAAGGGTGAGCCTCATGTTCGCGCAGACCGTGAGCGATACCGCTGGTGACGGCCCAGGTCCCCATCACCGCATTGAGGGTCGACTCATCCTCAATCCCGGCGCAAAGGGCGGTGGAGACCACGTCAAACAGGCCGCCAACGACGGGAGTACCCGCCGCCAGACCGGTTAAAGCGGCTGCCTGAGCGGTGATCTCCCCGCATATTTCGGCTGACCCTATAACGGGGGGCAGCGCGCTATCCACTTCGCCGATCCCCAGCCATTGGGTCAGACACGGGTCGTACTGGCCCGTGGACATGTTGTAGAGGTTGGACTCGGAGATGTTGCTCTCCTCGCAGCCTTTCACGCCGGTTAAGCACCAGCGCAGATAGTCATGCCCCATCATCACGCAGCCAATTTGCGCGTAGCGCTGGGGGTCATTCTCTTTGACCCAGCGCAGCAGAGAAGCCGGATGCCCGGTCCATAGCGTCTGGCGGGTAACGGGATAGAGCCGTTCGGGAATTCGGTCTCGCTGCCAGCGCTGAACGATATTCAGCGCCCGACGATCGGACGAGAGGATGGCGTTACCCAGCGGCCGATCCTGCTTATCGAGGAGAAAGAGACCCTTACCCTGAGCGGAGATGCCCACGCCTTTAATCTGTTCACCGGATACCCCTGCCTGTTGTAATAGTCCGGCAATGGTTGCCGCGCAGTGTTGCCAGAGCTGATGCATGTCGCGTTCGGCGTAACCCGGCAGGGGCGACATCGTCTGTAGCGCTTGCCGCACAATGCCATGTTCATGACCTTCGGCATCATATAAACCGGCTTTCAGATACGTGCCGCCACAATCAATACCCAGCCAGAAGGCCTGTTTCTTGCTCATCTTTCGCATCTCATTCTTGCCGGGAGGACCCGGCATATTTCGCAGACCCGGCAGGCGCAGCGCCGCCGGGCTCGATTTTACGCAGTGCGTTTGTGTGGGTTTATCGTCTTTACCGGCGCAGCACCGGCATCGCATTTCGCCGGCAGCAGTAGCGCCATCAGCGCGGCCAGCGCCAGGGAGATCGCCAGGCAATAAACGCCGGCGTCTTTGCTGTACAGCGTGATCAGAACCCCGACCGCATAAGGGCCACAAAATCCGCCGAGGTTGCCAAGCGCGTTGATAACCCCGCGCGCGCCGCCCGCCATTTCAGCGCTGAACAGACGTGCCGGGATGGTCCAGAACACGCCAGCCGCCGATTGCAGGAAGAATCCGCAGCCGACCAGCGCGGCATAGGAGAGCCATATTTGATTTTTCAGCGCCACCGACAGGAACATGCACAGAGCGAAGCCAATCAGCGGCAGGCAGACGAACAGCTTGCGTTTACCGGTTCGGTCTGAAAGAGAAGAGAACAGGAACATCCCGGCAATGGCGCCGACGTACGGCAGAATGGCGAGCATCCCGACCTGCCCCATGCTGCTGTGGGTTAATTCTTTCAGAATGGTGGGCAGCCACAGGGTGTAGCCGTAAATGCCGGTCTGGTAGAAGAAGTTCAGGGCGATAAGCTGCCACATGGTTTTGTCGGAGAGAACGGCGCTCAGAGAGGCGTTTTTCACCTCGGTGCCGGCAATGGCCCGTTGCTCTGCGGCCAGCGTCTCGACCAGATAGTTCTGCTCTGCTTTAGAGATCCAGCGCGCTTCCTGCGGCCGGTCATAGATGGTGTAGGTCCACAGAACCAAAACAACCAGCGAGAGCAAACCTTCGATAATAAACAGCCAGCGCCAGTCGAGAACCGTGATAATCCAGCCTGAGAGCGGGGCGGTGATAATCCCGGCAATCGGCACGAACATAATGACAATCGCGTTGGCGCGACCGCGTTCCGCATCAGGGAACCAGTTACTGATCATGGTGAGAACGACCGGCAGCATGCCGCCTTCCGCCACGCCTAGTAAGAAGCGCAGGGCCAGAAGCTGGTACTGATTGGTAATTAACCCCGTCAGCACGGAGATAACCGCCCAGGCGACCAGCGACCAGCCGATAAATTTCTTACCGCTGCCGTGAACGGCAATTTTCCCGCCGGGAACCTGTAAAAATAGATAACCGATAAAGAAAATACCGCCCGCCAGCCCCGCCATGGTGGCGGAAATACCTAAGTCGGCATCCATGCCGCCGGGCATGGCAAAGGCAATATTGACCCGGTCCATATAAGAAATAATACAGGTGATCAGTATTGGGGGAATAATTCTTAACCAGCGCTGGCGCGGTATATCTTTGGGTGTAGAGTTAGAGGTTATATTCATCTTTATAGTCTCGTAATATTAAAAAATATTCTGGCGATGAAGGTGGCTATTATTATTGTGCTTGTTTTAGCGCTGAGATGCCGTCGCGTAATATCGCGATGCGATGGTCAACGTTTGCGCTGGCAGTGATTTCCAGTAATTTGATACCTGAGAATTGCAGGGGATCGTCTCCTGCGCAGGCAAATAATTCACGAGCGTGGTCGGTGGTCATCAGGCCCTGCGGGCAGAAAGGCGCGAACGGCGCGTGTAAATCCTGCCATTCGCCGTACTCGCCGGTTTGCGTCGTGCCGGAAAACATCAGCGCGCCGAGCTTCCCTGCCCGTTTTGCCTGCTGCGTATGGGTGAGCGGTAGAACGGTATTCCGCCCTTCAATGGCAGAGCGCGCCCAGTTGATACAGATGCTGATGTCGTAGTCGGCAATGGCTTCCAGCACGTTTTCTAACGGCAAAAATCCTTTGCGCGGCGCGGTGCCGGTCATCGCGTCGCAGTGCTCCAGCACCAGCTCGCAGGACCAGTCCCAGCGGGTAATCTCTTTTAATGAACGGGCAAAGGCATCGGTAGCCTGATCCACGTTGGCATTGCCCGCCAGCGGGGCGGCGTGAAGCTCAAGGGCAATGACCTTTCCGGCGGTCTTACCATTGATTTTAGCGATCTTCTGCTGCAGGTGACGATAGTACTCCACGCAGGCTTTGCGCTGCTCTTCGTCGCTGGATGCCAGCCCAAAGCCGCCGTTTTCACCGCGGCGGCGCATGGTTTCCATGATGGCGGTAACGACAATCTGCCAGTGTCCCGGGGTATGGCGCAATAACCACTCGTCGCCGAGCGGATGAAGATGTTCAAGGCAGGGTTGCTCCAGCCCGCGAATATCCGGGGTGTCGGAGAGCTGCCGCCAGAATTCCGTCTCTTCCTCTTCACTCTTTTGGTGAAATGAGGGTGCACAGGGGTACGCACCGATAATGTAACCGGTATTATTCGAATTCATTTTGTGCTCCTTATTATAAAACTGAAATAGCGACCTTAACGACTATTTTGCGGATCGGGGTGGCTACAGTTTTATTACATCCAGGACGATGCACATCTTGCGGGAAAAATATCGCATAGTTGCCTGGCGTCATTTCAAAGAACGATTCATGTTCGCTGTCGTGATAGAAAATAATATCGCGCTGTTCTAACAACGATTCGCTGATTTGATTATTGCCGGTATCAATGGCGATACCGATTTTTTCTTCACCCCACGCCAGAAACTGGATATCCAGATAGCGACGGTGAACCTCCGGACGATTGTCAGCGGCATCGCGGGTGGTTAAGTCAATAACCTGCGCGAAGATGTTCTTGCCGTCGATTTCCACGACGCCGGGTTCCAGCGCGTGAAAATCCGTCGTGCGCAGGAAATCAAGCGCCTGTTCAATGGCCGCGGGCAGACGACACGGATTCGGTTGAGCAATATGGCCAAAAATCATGGGTGAGCTCCTTACAGCGCCTGAATTTTGGCCCATACGCTGTCATCGACGGTAATACCGTTGCGGCGGTTTTCATCCAGCAGTCGGGTAAATTCATGGCCGGGCAGGCGGACCGCCACATTTTCATCGGCGCGTTCGGCGGTGGTGATGAAATCCATAATTCGCTGCAGCTTGGCGTCGCGGGTTGCGCCATCGATCAGCTTATCCACTTCTATGGCGATGAAGATCTGCGAAACGCCATATTCATCGCTGTTTTCCTGAGTCACTTCGGCAACGGAAGAGCCGTTGGAAAGCAGGGTGGCAATCATATCCAGCACGATCGACAGGCCGGAACCTTTCCAGTAGCCCATCGGCAAAATACGGCGGTTTTTCTCGATAACCCCCGGTTCTTTGGTCAAATGACCTTCATCGTCGAATCCGCCGTCCACGGGCAGCTCGCGGCCGGCAAGGCGGTTAACTTCCAGCATGCCGTAGGAGAACATCGACATCGACATATCCACCATGGTGATCGGCGTTGACGGAATGGCGACGATCAGCGGATTGGTACCGATACGGCACTCCTTAGCGCCCCACGGCGGCATAACGGCGATAGAGTTGGTCCAGCAGATGCCGATGTAGCCTTTTTCCGCCGCCTGCCAGCCATAGCTGCCGCCGCGCATCCAGTGGTTGGCGTTACGTAACGCCACCAGGCCGATACCGTGATCGGAAGCCAGTTCGATGGCCCGGTCCATCATCTTTTTCGCCGTCAGGTTGCCGATGGAGCGCTGGGCATCCCACTGCTCGATGGCGCCGAGGCTGGTTACCCGCTGCGGTTTAGCCTCGGGGATGATGTCGCCGTTGTCCAGCTGCTGGATGAAGCGAGGAAAGCGGTTCACGCCGTGAGAATAGACGCCGGATTCGGTGGTGCGGGCAAACATTTCTGCGCAGGCATCGGCGGTTTCTGCGGCGATACCCCGCGCCAGCAGTACTCGATTGAATGCCTCTTTTAACTGCTCAAACGTTACTTTCATTCCTGTTTCCCTGGTCAGAGTTGATCGCTTTTTTATCTCTAAATTTCACTATGCGAAATCTGATTTCAAATATAGCGATCAATTTTTATCAGATCAACGGGCAGCGTTATTTTTAAAAATCATAAAAATCATAAAGTTGTGTTTTTTCGGTTCAGATCGTGAACTGAAACACACTTTGCGCTACCATCTGAACGCGACAAAAACGGGGAGCGGAAACGATGGGCACAAAAGAGAGCGATGTAACGCAAGACAAAGAGAGGCCTGCCGGAAGCCAGAGCCTTTTTCGTGGGTTGATGCTGATTGAGATCCTGAGTAATTACCCAAACGGATGCCCGCTGGCGCATCTGTCGGAACTGGCGGGCCTGAACAAAAGCACCGTTCATCGCTTATTGCAGGGGCTGCAATCCTGCGGCTACGTGACGCCAGCCCCGGCGGCGGGGAGCTATCGTCTGACGACAAAGTTTATCGCCGTTGGCCAAAAGGCTTTGTCGTCGCTCAATATCATCCACGTCGCGGCGCCGCATCTTGAGGCGCTCAACCTGGCCACCGGCGAGACGGTGAACTTCTCCAGCCGTGAAGATGACCACGCTATCCTGATTTATAAGCTGGAGCCGACCACCGGCATGCTGCGTACGCGCGCCTATATTGGCCAGCATATGCCGCTGTACTGCTCGGCAATGGGCAAGATTTATATGGCGTTTGGCCATCCTGACTACGTTGAGAGCTACTGGAATTCACACCAGGATATTATTCAGCCGCTGACCCGGAATACCATTACCGGCTTACCTGCGATGCATGATGAGCTGGCGCAGATCCGCGAGCGTAATATGGCGATGGACAGGGAAGAGAACGAGTTGGGCGTGTCCTGCCTGGCGGTCCCGGTTTTCGATATTCATGGACGCGTGCCTTATGCCATTTCTATCTCCTTATCAACATCGCGCCTCAAGCAGGTAGGAGAGAAGAATTTACTCAAGCCGCTGCGCGATACGGCAGAGGCGATTTCCCGCGAACTGGGCTTTTCCGTGCGGGAAGGGTAAGGCAGATGACCAAATTGTCCCGGGCATCTGAGAGAAAACGCCGCTGACTCCATTCAGGATCAAGGCGCGGAAGCGGTTTTTTCTGGCACTCTGCGTTTTTATCCCCAGTGGAGCAAGGATGAACCGGTTTATTATCGCGGATGCGCAAAAGTGCATCGGCTGTCGTACCTGTGAAGTCGCCTGCGTGGTATCCCATCAGCGGGACCAGGACTGTTCTGGCGTTTCCGCCATGCGCTTTGCGCCGCGGATCCGCGTGGTGAAAAATGACGAACTCTCGACGGCGACGCTTTGCCGCCAGTGTGAAGATGCGCCCTGCGCCAACGTCTGCCCCGAGGGCGCTATCCGCCGGGAAAATTCGGTCTGGCGCGTGGATCAGCGCCGCTGCATCGGCTGCAAAAGCTGCATGGTGGCGTGCCCCTATGGCGCGATGACGGTGATGCGGGTGGAGGAGGGCGTACAGGCGCTGAAGTGCGATTTGTGCAGCCATCGGGAAGAAGGCCCGGCCTGCGTGGCGGCATGCCCGACGCAGGCGCTGCGCTGCATGGAACCGATGGAGCTGGAGAGAATAGCCGCTGAACGTCGCCAGCGGATGGCGCTGGCGATGTAGCGATGATGCCTTCTTACGGCGTGTTCCCGGAGGCGGCGCTGCCTGTCCGCAGAACGCTGGAAGCCTGTAGCCCGGCTGAGCGCAGCGCGAGCCGGGAATATATCTGGATTATTCAGGATTCTGGCGCTCGTTTACGCGTCCTGTTCACCCCATGCGCGTTCAACTTCTTCGGCGAGAATCTTCACGCCTGCTTCAATCTTCTCCGGGTCCGGCACATAGTTCATGCGCATGCACTGATGCGTGTGCGGCCACGGTTTATCCAGGCCAGGGAAGAAATAGTCGCCCGGTACCATCAGGACGCCGCGCTTTTTCAGGCGCTGGTACAGCAGCTCGGTAGAAATCGGCAGATCCTTAAACCATAGCCAGAGAAAAATCGCGCCTTCCGGTTTATGAATCAGGCAGCGATCTTCCGGCAAATAGCGGCGAATAATGGCAATAGTCTCCTGAACGCGCTGGTAGTAGAACGGCTTAATCACCGTTTCCGACAGGCGCAGAAGATCGTTGCGTTTAATCATCTCGCACATCATGGCCGGCCCCATTCCGCCGGGGGCGAGGCTGATAATGCCGTTCATATTGCTGATGGCGGTGATGATTTTTTCGTTAGCGATGATAATCCCGCAGCGGCTACCCGGCAGGCCCAGCTTGGAGAGGCTCATGCACAGCACGATATTCGGATTCCACAGCGGCCTGGCGTCGCTGAAAATAATCCCCGGGAACGGAACGCCGTAGGCGTTATCAATCACCAACGGGATGCCGTGCTGGTTGGCCAGCGCATCCAGCTTGATCAGCTCATCGTCGGTGATCACGTTGCCCGTTGGGTTGGTGGGGCGGGAAACGCAGATCATTCCCGTCTCGTCCGTGACCTGCAAATGTTCGAAATCCACGTGGTATTTAAACTGGCCTTCCGGCAGTAGTTCAATGTTCGGGCGGGTGGCGACAAACAGATCTTCTTCGAGGCCGGCATCGGCGTAGCCGATGTACTCGGGCGTCAACGGAAACAGCACTTTACGGGTGGTTCCATCCGCGCGACGGCCTGCGAAGAGGTTAAACAAGTAGAAAAACGCGCTCTGACTGCCGTTTGTCAGTGCAATATTCTGTGGTTCGATCTCCCAACCCAGTTCATCACGCAGCATCTGCGCCAGCAGGGCCAGCAGCTCGCTTTTACCCTGCGGACCGTCATAATTACAAAGCGCATCAAGGGCTTTGCCGCTGTTCAGCATGTCGGCCAGCAGGCTATGGAAGTAATCATTCATTTCCGGAATCTGCGCGGGATTGCCGCCGCCCAGCATGATGGCGCCCGGGGTACGCAGGCCGTCATTGAGGTCTTCCATCAAGCGGGTGATGCCCGAATGACGGGTAAATTTGTCGCCAAAAAGTGAAAATGTCATCGCGATTAGTCTGTCGGTATTCCAGGAAAGTGGGTAACCATAACGCCAGCGCAGACAGGGTGCAAATCGAGGTATCAGTGAGATATTTTGTTTTTATGCTGCTAAAGGAAGATATTTTGGATTTTTGTTCTGAAGCAGCTCCCCCGAGTGTCAGGGGAGCCTTGGGTCAGAAGACTACTGCTGACCTGCCCATACCACCATCACTTTGTCATCGCCGTTCTCGCGAATAAAGCCGTAGCCTTTCGCCATCGATAGGGTGGTTTGTTTACCCATGCCAATCGCCGGATGACGGGCGCGGAACTGGCCCAGTTTCTCCCAGTGGGTCACGCTGCGCGCGGCTTTGCCGTTGACGTCCTGCCAGTTCATATCTGAGCGCGTCCCCTGTAGCGGATCGGAGCCGGTCGGGCCGAACGGCCGCGAGGATTCATCGCCGTAGAAGATCTGCACTGCGCCAGGCGCGAGCAGCAGCAATTCCGCCGCCGTGCTGCCGCCTTCGCGGAACAGGCTGGTATCGTGCGAGGAAAGATAGCTTAACACATTGAAATCCTGAAGCTTCTCTGCCATATGTTGCCAGGTCAGGTCGATATTCGCCAGGCAGCTTGTCGCTTTCGCCGCCTGATCCTGATAATCAAAATTCAGCATTGCGTCAAAACCGTGGCGATAGTAGTCGCTCTGCATCACGCCGTGGCCCCAGGCCTCGCCGGTCATCCAGAACGGCGCGTTATCCAGCGCTTTATCCGGATTGGCTTTTTTCCATTCCGCCAGCGCTTCAGTGGCCTGGGTTTTTAACTGCAGCCAGGCGGCCTGCTCGACGTGCTTGGCGGTATCGACGCGGAAGCCGTCGATGCCGTAGTCGCGCACCCATTGGCTCAGCCAGTGGGTCAGATAATCGCGCGGCGTATAGCCGGGGATCGCTTTGGCCGCGGTATCCGGCTTATGGCGATAGAAGTTTGGCAGGCCGGATGGCGCCGTGGATTCGGTTTTCAGATCCGGAAGGAAGGCCAGCGACATCGTCAGGTCATCAAATCCGGGGTTGTCGTAATCGCCAATATCGGTGCGGATCCACTTTTTACCCCACCATTTTTCCCAACCGGCTTTGTCGCTGAAGTTAATGTAGTCGTTAAAGCTGTGCCAGCTTTGTCCCGCGCGGGGCTTCCAGTCGGTCCAGCGCTCTCCGAGGGTCTTTTTCAGCTCATCGCCCTGGATGTACAGCGAGCCAAACTGAAACTCCTGCATATCGGCCAGGGTCGCGTAGCCGGTATGGTTCATCACCACGTCGAACAGAATGCGGATCCCGCGCTTGTGGGCCTCATCGACGAGGCGGCGCAGATCGTCTTCCGTTCCCATATTGGCATCCAGCTTCGTCCAGTCCTGGGTGTAATAGCCGTGATAGGCGTAGTGCGGGAAATCGCCTTTCGTACCGCCGCCGACCCAGCCGTGGATTTGTTCCAGCGGCGAACTGATCCAGAGCGCGTTAACGCCGAGCTGCTGGATGTAATCCAGTTTGCTGGTCAGGCCCTGCAGGTCGCCGCCGTGGAAGGTGCCAATTTCCTGCATGCCGTCTTTGTGGCGGCCATAGCTATTGTCGTTGGCCGGGTTGCCGTTGACAAAGCGATCGGTCAGCACGAAATAGACGGTGGCGTTATGCCAGTTGAACGGCGCGGCGGCTTCCGTTTCCGCGCGTTCAAGCAGCAGCAGACCATTGCTGTTAAACGCCGGCTGGAGGGTAACTTTACCGCCGCTGACGGTCGCGATATTACCGCTGTAGAAATCGCGAACTTTACTGCCTTCGGCGAAGGACTTGCTGACGTCAATGGTGAGCGGCTTGCCATCCCATTTCGGACACTGCTTCATCTGCGGCGCGGCGGCGGCGGTCTGTTTCTCCTCCAGAGAGACCATCATGGTTGGCGTACCTGAACGGGTATCGACTTCCAGGGTATAGCGGCCATCGCGGAATACGCGCCACTGCGGCGCCGGATCGCGGCAAGGTTCCATAGACAGCATCTGGTTGAGCTTGATCGCGCCGGCAGGCTGCCAGCACTGTTGGTCAAAATTAATCCGCAGAGGGCGCGTACCCTTTGCTACCTCGTTTTGACTGATAAATCTGCTGGTGCCTTCTTCGGTAAAGGCGGGGAAATCTGCGGTAGTCCAGGCGGCGAAGGCCATCCCAGGCAACAGCAGCGACGCAAGCGCAGCGAGTTTCATTCCGGAGTCCTGTGTGCGGTTTTTTGTTCAGTTTGCGCGTCTGGCTGTCTAATGAACTCATCCCACCGGCGCTTTTCCAGGGAGGATGAAAAAGGGTGAGTGATCGCGTTCAAAAAACAAGCAAAAAATGCGAGGGTTGTCGCATTTTTGTACTGTTGTCATGGGGCGGAAACCGATTTCAGATGACAGCTTTTCGGAATTGGACTATTTCTGTGGGTGCGTCATCTGGGTATTTTTGATACTATTCGCGATTCAACTATCGATTTTTTGTGAAAAACAAGGCGTTGGAATGATTGCATCCGACCAGGAGACCTAATGATATCGACTCCCATTCGACGATATGGGGCCGCGATACTCATGTTACTTACCTGCATATTTTCAGGTAGTGTGCTGGCAACAACACACACAGCAACAACGAGTCATAAAGCCCCAATAGTTAAGAAGAAAAGCACCGTTAAAGTAAGCAAGGTAAGCAGTAAACAAGAGTATTCTCGCAATAGTGTAAAGAGCAGTTCACTTCCTGATTTGCGAAAATACCCTTCCGGGACACCAAGGAAAAAAGCGTTTCTCCGGACGGTAATGCCTTACATTACGAAACAGAATCAGGTGATTACCGCCGATCGTAACTGGCTTGTTTCCAAGCAGTACGATGCGCGCTGGTCGCCGAGCGAGCGTACGCGGCTGAAAGAGATCGCCTCTCGCTATAAAGTGAAGTGGTCCGGCAATACTCGCCATATTCCATGGAACTCGCTGCTTGAGCGCGTCGACATTATCCCGAATAGCATGGTCGCTACCATGGCAGCGGCGGAAAGCGGCTGGGGAACGTCAAAGCTGGCGCGGGTGAACAACAATTTATTTGGTATGAAGTGTGGCGGTGGAAACTGCCGCGGTGCGGTGAAGGGCTACTCCCAGTTTGATTCGGTGGAAGAGTCCGTTCAGGCCTATGTCCGAAATCTGAATACGCATCCGGCCTACTCGTCGTTCCGTAAATCGCGTGCGCAGCTGCGTAAAGCCGATCAGGAAGTGACCGCCAGCACGATGATTCATAAGCTGAAGGGCTATTCGACCAAAGGGTCGAGCTATAACAACTATCTCTTCGCGATGTATCAGGATAACCAGCGGTTGATAGCCGCGCACATGTAATTGCTCTTACATGTCATCATTGATGCCCGGTGCGTAAGCCCGGGCATTTTTCTTTGCGCGCTACATCATGACTTCGCTGTGCCGGTCGCGGTACTCCTTCGGCGTCACGTCGTACTCTTTCTTAAACACCGAATAGAAATACTGCAGCGATGGATAGCCGCACATCTGGGAGATTTCGTTAATCGATAGGGTGGTTGATACCAGCAGACTGCGCGCTTTTTCCAGCTTCTCGCTGTGGATCACCGTATGAATGGTTTCGCCGACTTCCTCTTTGAAGCGCTTTTCCAGATTCGAGCGGGAAATACCCACGGCGTCCAGCACCTGCTCAACTTTAATCCCTTTACAGGCGTGGTTACGGATATAGTGCATCGCCTGAATGACCGAAGGATCAGTGAGCGAACGGTAGTCGGTGGAGCGGCGTTCTACCACGCGCATCGGCGGGATAAGCTGACGCTGAAGCGGCAGCTCTTCATTCTCCAGCAGGCGATGCAGCAGCTTTGCCGCCTGGTAGCCCATCTGACGGGTGCCCTGCGCAACGGAGGAGAGCGCCACGCGCGACAGGTAGCGGGTAAGCTCTTCGTTATCTATGCCGATAACGCACAGCTTTTCCGGGACGGGGATATGCAGCCGCTCGCAGGCCTGTAATACGTGGCGCGCGCGGGCGTCGGTAACGGCGATGATGCCGGTTTGCGGCGGTAGGGTTTGCAGCCAGTCGGCGAGGCGGTTTTGCGCATGCTGCCAGTTTTCCGGCGCCGTCTCGAGCCCCTGATAGACCACGCCGCGATATTTCTCTCTGGCGACCAGCTGGCAAAACGCGTGCTCGCGCTCGGCGGCCCAGCCTTTACAGCTGGAAGCGGGCAGGCCGTAAAAGGCAAAGCGGTTAATGCCCTTTTCCTTCAGATGCAGGAAGGCGCTCTCGACCAGCGCGGCGTTGTCGGTGGCGATATAGTGAACCGGCGGATAGCACTCCGGGCGGTGGAAGGAGCCGCCGACGCCGACAATCGGAACATTCACGTCGATCAGCAGGTTTTCAATTTCCGGATCGTCGTAATCGGCAATAACGCCGTCGCCTAACCACTCCTTGATGTTTTCAATTCGTGCCCGAAAATCTTCCTCAATGAAGATATCCCATTCCAGTTGCGATGCTTGTAAATATTCGCCGACGCCCTCAACGACCTGGCGATCGTAGGCTTTGTTGGCATTGAATAACAGCGTAATACGGTGACGCTTTTCAAACATAGTGTTGTTCCTGGTCTCTCTTGCAGGCCATACAATACCGGCCAATGCCCGGATTTTTTCAAGCTACTTGTGCCTAAGTTTGGCGGTAGCGCAAATAATTCGGGCATTTTTTTTCACAGCCCTCAGCTTCGGCGTTTCGTGGCGGAATCCATCCATACAGCGAGCAATAAAATGACCCCTTTAACGATGTACTGCCAGAAGGTGGCGACGTCCATCATGCTCATGCCGTTGTCCAGCGCGGACATGATAAAAGCGCCCATGACCGCGCCCGCGACGCTGCCGACGCCGCCGGCGAGGCTGGTACCGCCGATCACGCAGGCGGCGATGGCGTCCAGTTCGGCGATGTTGCCGGCGGAAGGGGAACCGGCGCCAAGACGCGAGCTGAGAATCAACCCGGCAATCGCCACCATCAGGCCATTAATGGCGAACACCGCCAGCTTGGTGCGTTCCACGCTAATGCCGGATAGACGCGCGGCCTCCAGGTTGCCGCCGATGGCGTAGATGCGGCGCCCAAACGCGGTACGGGTGGCCATAAACATGCCCGCCAGCAGCAGCGCGGCGAGAATCAGTACCGGCGTCGGGACGCCGCGATAGTCGTTTAACAGCCAGATGGCGCCCAGTACAATAACGGCGGTAATCGTCTGGCGGCCAACGGCTGAAGCGGAGGCGGGCGTGGAGAGGCCGAGAGCCTGACGTCGCATACGGCCGCGCCACTGCCAGATGATAAAGGCCGCCATGCCCGCCACGCCGATACCAAAGCCAATGCCATCAGGCAGATAGCTCTGGCCGATTTGCGACATCGCCGGGCTGGTGGGAGAGACGGTGGTCCCGTTGGTAATGCCTATCAAAATACCGCGAAATGCCAGCATGCCGGCGAGCGTCACGATAAACGAGGGGACTTTACGATAGGCAACCCACCAACCGTTCCAGGCCCCCAGCAGCAGGCCAAGCGCCAGGGTGACCACAATGGTCAGCGGTAGCGGCCAGCCCAGCCAGACATCAAATATTGCCGCTGCGCCGCCGAGCAGCCCCATCATTGAGCCGACGGAGAGATCGATCTCGGCGGAAATAATCACAAACACCATGCCGACCGCGAGAATGCCGGTAATGGCGGTCTGGCGCAGCAGGTTGGAGATATTACGCGCGCTCAGATAAGCGCCTTCGGTGGTCCAGGTGAAAAACAGCATAATGGCCACGATAGCGGCGATCATCACGAATACCTGGAGGTTCATCCCCTTCAGCCCCGATAGCGCGCCAGCGGCAGGCGGGGTGAGTTTCATTTCAGACGACGTGTTCTTCGACATGGCGTTCGCTCCTCAGTGCGGCTTCCATCACCTGTTCCTGGGTCAGGCCCTGGTTGATCAAATTAGCCTTCAATTTACCTTCATGCATCACCAGCACCCGGTCGCTTAGCCCCAGCACTTCGGGTAGTTCGGATGAAATGACAATGACGGCGATCCCCTGCTGCACCAGCTGATTAATCAGCTTGTAGATTTCGTACTTGGCGCCGATGTCGATGCCGCGGGTGGGCTCATCGAGTATCAGAATGCGCGGGTTCAGCAGCAGGCAGCGGGCGAGGATCGCCTTTTGCTGATTGCCGCCGCTCAGGCGACCGATCGCCAGCTCCGGCGATGAGGTTTTGATCTTCAAACGCTGGATGGATTGCTGAATACAGTGCTGCTCTCCGGCATCGTCAAGGCTGCTCAGCGGACCGGTAAACTGGTTTAACGCGGCGAGGGTGATGTTTTTACCCACTGCCATGACCGGCACAATACCGTCTTTCTTTCTGTCTTCCGGTACCATGGCGATGCCCTGCGCAATAGCCTGCTGACAGCTGTGAATCGTCACCTGCTGGCCATCAATAAAGATTTTTCCCTGCCAGCGGCCCGGCCAGACGCCGAACAGGCACTGGACCGCTTCGGTACGGCCCGCGCCGACCAGCCCGGCGATCCCCAGTATTTCCCCGCGCCGCAGCGAAAAGGAGACGTCATTAACCCGCTTAATATGGCGATTCACCGGGTGCCAGGCCGTCAGGTTTTCCACCCGCAGGATTTCCTCGCCGCAGCTGTGGGCTTCGCTCGGATAGAGGGCGGTAAGCTCGCGGCCGACCATCATGGTGATAATGTCATCTTCGTTCATGCCGTCAGCGTTACGGGTACCGATATGCTGCCCATCGCGGATCACGCAGATGGTGTCGGAGATGGCTTTGACTTCATTGAGCTTGTGGGAAATGTAAATACAGGCAATACCGTGATTTTGCAGATCGCGAATAATATTCAGCAGAACTGCCGTCTCCTGTTCCGTTAGCGAGGCGGTGGGTTCGTCGAGAATTAACAACCGTACCTGTTTATTCAGCGCTTTTGCTATTTCGACCAGCTGCTGCTGGCCAAGGCCCAAATCGCCGACGCGGGTATCGGGTGATATGGCTAAATTGACCTGGGCCAGCAGCTTTTCGCAGCGTAAGGTCATGGTTTCGTAATCCAGCAGACCGTGGCGGGAGATCTCCGCGCCGAGAAAAATATTCTCCAGAACGGTCAGATGTTTTACCAGCGCCAGCTCCTGATGAATGATGGCAATCCCTTTGCGCTCGGTATCGCGTATATGGCCCGGCCGCAACGTTTCCCCGGAAAAAATAATCTCTCCCTCATAGCTACCGTGCGGATATATTCCGCAAAGGACCTTCATGAGCGTGGATTTACCGGAGCCGTTTTCGCCGCACAGCGAGACCACTTCTCCGGCGTTAAGCCGCAGACTGACATTATCAATCGCCTTCACCGTACCGAAGGTTTTAGTAATGTTTTTCATTTCGAGTAACCAGGACATAGAGACTCCACATAAGCGATATCCGGCTGGATGGGGCAACGCCCCCGGGAGAGGGCGTCAGAGATTACAGCTCGCTTTTTTTGTGGAAACCGTCTTTGATCACCGTCTGGTCAATGTTGTCTTTATTGACCTCAATGGGCGTCAGCAGCCGGGACGGCACATCTTTGAGGCCGTTGTTGAGCGTGGCGTCGGCCTTCGGCTGCTTATCGTTGCCCAGTTCGACGGCGATCTCTGCTGCGGTGGTGGCAAGGTCAGCGATCGGTTTGTAAACGGTCATCGTCTGAGTGCCAGCGATAATGCGCTTCACGCCGGCGAGGTCGGCATCCTGGCCGGAAATCGCCACTTTGCCTGCGAGCCCCTGGGCGCTTAACGCCTGAATGGCGCCGCCGGCGGTGGCATCGTTAGAGGCGACGACCGCATCAATTTTGTTATTATTGGCGGTCAGGGCGTTTTCCATAATCTTCAACGCATTTTCTGGCAGCCATCCGTCGACCCACTGATCGCCGACGACCTTAATTTTTCCTTCATCAATATAGGGCTTAAGAACTTTCATTTGGCCGGCGCGGAAAAGCTTGGCGTTATTGTCTACCGGCGAGCCGCCCATTAAGAAATAGTTGCCCTGAGGCACTTTATTGACCAGGCTTTGCGCCTGCATTTCGCCAACTTTCTCATTATTAAACGAAATATAGAAATCAATGTCGGCGTTATTGATGAGACGATCGTAGGCGAGAACTTTAATTCCCTCCTGTTTAGCCTCTTTTATCACATTACTCAGCACCTGACCGTTATAGGGAATAATAACCAGAACGTCGACGCCGCGATTAATCATATTTTCGATTTGCGACATTTGCGTTTCTTCGTTGCCATTGGCTGACTGGACGAATACTTTTGCACCTAATGATTCAGCTTTATTGACAAAAATATCGCGATCTTTTTGCCAGCGCTCAAGGCGCAGGTCGTCAATCGCCATGCCAATTTTGACTTCTTTCGCAATGCCCGACAGGCTGGTGAGGAGGAGTGAAGCACAGAGCGTTAGGCAAAGGTTCTTTATCTTCATAATAATAACACCTTTTTTGTAAAGTGCAGGATAAGACGAACGATAAAAATAAACGGCCTGATACGTAGCAGATTTTTAACGCGGAAAGGAGCGCTGGCAATTATCTATGCTTATTTTGCCGTTATGAAATTTTGTTTATTTGTTAAATTATGACCGCGATCGTACTTTAATAATTAGTTCTCATCGTATTTCATTGATCTCTCGTGGCGTAAGCAGCGAAGTGAGGGCGTTGTTCTATTGTTTTTGCGACCTGGCGCACGTTTGTGGATTCTCTCAATCACAGTGTGAAATAACGTAATTGAGGAAACTAAAAAGAGAATTCTATATTGGCTTATGACTTATTACTCGCCGCATCCCTGAATATGGAGTTCATTATGCAGACCTATTTTGATCAGCTCGATCGCGTTCGTTATGAAGGCCCGAAATCCGCTAACCCACTGGCTTTCCGTCATTACAATCCGGATGAGCTGGTCCTGGGCAAACGGATGGAAGAGCACCTGCGCTTTGCGGCCTGCTACTGGCACACCTTCTGCTGGAACGGCGCTGATATGTTCGGCGTGGGCTCCTTTAACCGCCCGTGGCAGCAGCCGGGCGAAGCGCTGGAAATGGCGAAACGCAAAGCCGATGTCGCGTTTGAGTTTTTCCACAAACTGAACGTACCGTACTACTGCTTCCACGACGTTGACGTTTCTCCGGAAGGGGCGTCGTTGAAAGAGTATGCCAATAACTTCGCGCAGATGGTGGATGTGCTGGCGGAAAAACAGCAGCAGAGCGGCGTCAAGCTGCTGTGGGGTACGGCAAACTGCTTTACGAACCCGCGTTACGGTGCCGGTGCGGCAACCAACCCGGATCCGGAAGTGTTCAGCTGGGCGGCCACTCAGGTGGTGACCGCGATGGATGCGACCCACAAACTGGGCGGGGAAAACTACGTCCTGTGGGGCGGCCGCGAAGGCTATGAAACTCTGCTCAATACCGACCTGCGCCAGGAGCGCGAGCAGATTGGCCGCTTTATGCAGCTGGTCGTGGAGCATAAACATAAAATCGGCTTCCAGGGCACGCTGCTGATTGAACCTAAACCGCAGGAGCCAACCAAGCATCAGTACGATTACGACGCGTCTACCGTCTATGGCTTCCTGAAACAGTTCGGCCTGGAAAAAGAGATCAAACTGAACATCGAAGCGAACCACGCGACGCTGGCCGGCCACACTTTCCACCACGAAATTGCGACCGCCATTGCTCTGGGTCTGTTTGGCTCCGTTGATGCTAACCGCGGCGACCCGCAGCTGGGCTGGGATACCGACCAGTTCCCGAACAGCGTTGAAGAGAATGCGCTGGTGATGTACGAAATCCTGAAAGCGGGCGGCTTCACCACCGGCGGCCTGAACTTTGATGCTAAAGTGCGTCGTCAGAGCACCGACAAATACGACCTGTTCTACGGCCACATTGGCGCGATGGACACCATGGCGCTGGCGTTAAAAGTCGCTGCTCGTATGATTGAAGACGGCGAGCTGGATAAACGCGTCGCCAGGCGCTATGCCGGCTGGAACGGCGAGCTGGGTCAGCAGATCCTGAAAGGCCAGATGAACCTGGCGGACATTGCCCAGTATGCCACTCAGCATAACCTGGCGCCGGAGCACCAGAGCGGCCATCAGGAACTGCTGGAAAACGTGGTTAACCGTTACCTCTTTGATCGCTAATGAGGGCGATGATGCCCGGCGAGCCCGGGCATTGGCGATAACCGATGCTTTATTCGCGCCACGCTTAGCCGTGGCGCGTCAGTAAGGAGAGGCTGTATGTATATCGGGATTGATCTGGGCACCTCGGGCGTCAAGGCTATTCTGCTCAACGAGCAGGGCGAGGTCGTGGCTTCGCATACCGAAAAGCTCAACGTGTCGCGTCCGCACCCTTTATGGTCTGAACAAGATCCTGAGCACTGGTGGCTGGCGACGGACCGCGCGATGAAAGCGCTGGGCGCGCAGCACTCGCTGCGCGAAGTCAAAGCGTTAGGTATTGCGGGCCAGATGCACGGCGCGACGCTGCTGGATAAGCAACAGCGCGTCCTGCGCCCGGCAATTTTATGGAATGATGGCCGCTGCGGTGAAGAGTGCGCGCTGCTGGAAGAGAACGTCAGCCGTTCGCGGCAGATAACCGGCAACCTGATGATGCCGGGATTTACCGCGCCGAAGCTGCTGTGGGTACAACGTCACGAGCCTGAGATCTTCAAACAGGTCGATAAAGTCCTGCTGCCAAAAGATTATTTACGTTTGCGCATGACCGGTGAGTTTGCCAGCGATATGTCCGATGCCGCCGGAACGATGTGGATGGACGTGGCGCGCCGCGACTGGAGCGATGAGATGCTCGCCGCCTGCGGTCTGAGCCGCGATAACATGCCGGCGCTGTTCGAAGGATGTGAAGTGACGGGTTCGCTGCGCCCGGCCGTCGCGCAGTCGTGGAATATGCCGGAAGCGCTGGTGGTAGCCGGCGGCGGCGACAACGCGGCGGGGGCGGTGGGTGTTGGCATGGCGGATGCGGGCCAGGCGATGCTGTCGCTGGGGACCTCCGGCGTCTACTTTGCCGTCAGCGACGGCTTTCTGAGCAAGCCGGAAAGCGCCGTACACAGTTTTTGCCACGCGCTGCCCGGGCGCTGGCATCTGATGTCGGTCATGCTGAGCGCGGCTTCCTGCCTCGATTGGGCGGCGACATTAACCGGCCTCGGCACGGTTCCGGCGCTGATTGCGGCGGCGGAAGCGGCGAATGACGATGCCGATCCGGTCTGGTTCCTGCCCTACCTCTCCGGTGAACGTACGCCGCACAATAATCCGCAGGCCAAAGGCGTCTTTTTCGGCCTGACTCATCAACATGGTCCGGCGGAACTGGCGCGGGCGGTGCTGGAGGGCGTCGGTTATGCGCTGGCGGACGGTATGGATGTGGTTCACGCCTGCGGCGTGAAGCCCGAGAGCGTCACGCTTATCGGCGGCGGCGCGCGCAGCGCCTACTGGCGGCAAATGCTGGCGGATATTAGCGGCCAGCAGCTGGATTTCCGCACCGGCGGTGACGTCGGCCCGGCGCTTGGCGCGGCGCGGCTGGCCCAGCTGGCGTTGCATCAAAATATCGCGTTTTCCGATCTACTTCCTCAGCTCCCGCTGGAACAGGCTCATCGTCCTGATGCCGAGCGCTTTGCTCGTTACGCCCCTCGCCGGGAAACCTTCCGCCAGATTTATCAGCAGCTTTTACCGCTGATGTCCTGATTCTTTCGCCCCTGTCGATGGGGCGAATTCATCTCTTGAATGTTTTTAAATTCATGTAGTTATCGAGTGTATTTATATATTCCGAATTTGTCGTTTCAGGGACGAAAAGTACGGATAAACGCATCCTGCCAGTCCACAATGGGGCCTGTCTTATGCCAGGGAGGCACCATGAAAAACAATCTTATTGCAAGGCTGTTGATGTCTATTGGCGCACTGGTTTATCTGGTGGGAATCTGGCGAACCTGCCCATTATTTAGCGGTAAAGGCTATTTTCTGGGCGTTCTGGTCATGGGGATGTTTGCTGTGCTCACGCATCAGCGAACGGCGCAGGAAGCACAGCGAGACGGCGATTTTATCTCGCTGTGCCGGCTGGTGGTGCTGTTGTCGGCGGGATTGCTGCTGGTCGGCGCCTGCTTTGTCCCGGCTCCGTGGCGTGAAAAAAGTATTTACGTGATGGCGTGGTTTGTCTGTATGTACGGTGCGTCGGCAACGCCTTATCCCGCTAAAGTCACGGATAAAGCTCGCAATAACTCAGTGGAATAAGCTGTCAGCGGACAGCGAAGAGAGGTCGGCGCAGTCACGGAAGAGCCCGCTGAGTAAACGACGGCGCCGGCGTTGAACCGCAGGCGCCGTTTTTCAGCTCACCAGCCGGCGGCTGTCAATGCGCTGTACCAACATTGATAGCGCCAGGCTACCCAGCAGCGCAGCGCTGAATATCCAGGCAATATCCAACATTGGCCAGCGGGTCAGCTCCAGTCCGCTGGCGCGCAGCGCGTGAATAATCAGCGCATGAAATCCGTAAATGCCTAACGAATGGCGCGCAATAAGCGCAATAAACGGCAACTGACGCGTATTGAGCGTATTTTTTACCAGCGTCAGCAGGGCGAGCGCGCAGACAAAAACCGCGGGGCCGCAGTATAAATACCAGGTATCACCAAAATCGCCGCGCCAGCGCAGTTCGTGCAGCGTGCCGCGTGATATTACCCATACTCCCGTGATGAATAGCCCAGCGCAGAGCGCAGTCAGCCATTTTTTATCGGTATCCAGCGTGCCGATTGCCCGCCCTAATACGCCGTACATCACGTAGTAGAACGTATCGCCGTTGATATAGAGATTGAGCGGCAGCCATTCAACGCCTGCGGCTTTCACCGGGACCATATTGGGGTTTGCCAGAATACCCAGCACCAGCATCAGCGCCAGCAGCATCCTGCCGCTCACCTGCTTAACCTGCACCAGCGGAGAAAGCAGGTAAATGACCACGATAGCGAAGAAGAACCACAGATGGTAGAACACCGGTTTCTGCAGCAAATTTCTCAGCGACAGTTCAACGTTGATGTGGGTAAACAAGGTGATATAGAGCAGCGACAGCGCACTATAAAAGAGAATGCATAGTGCGATACGCCGAAAATGGCGGGGCTGGGCGCTGCGCTCGCCGAAAAACAGATAGCCTGAAATCATGAAAAACAGGGGGACGCTGACGCGAGATGCCGAGTTGAGGATATTGGCGAGATCCCACTCCAGCAGGCTGATGGTGTGCGGATGCGTGATATACCAGGTGGTACTATGAAT
Source organism: Klebsiella sp. CN_Kp106 (assembly GCF_040064575.1). NCBI lineage: Bacteria > Pseudomonadati > Pseudomonadota > Gammaproteobacteria > Enterobacterales > Enterobacteriaceae > Klebsiella > Klebsiella sp. CN_Kp106. The sequence continues at coordinate 24,022 of NZ_JBEAIG010000060.1, forward strand.
CATGACCACCATCATGCAGGCAATGCCGCGCAAATGGGTAATCCAGTGAATTTTTTCCTGCATCAGTACCTCTGTTTCTCCTTCTCAGAAAGGGTCTGACCGCCCTTATACGCTGGTATCGCAGTGGAATAATCCGAGTTTTTCGGCATAGACTTGTCGAGGTGTGGCCCAATTCGCACAATGTGCCGATTATTTAACGTAACCTGCACGATAACAATTTACTAACAAGGCGGTCGAGAAAAAATGGTGATGAAATATGTGTTTTCTGGACTACTGCTGTGCCTGCTGGCGGGCTGTAGCGCGACGCCGTCTCCGCCAGTGCAGAAGGCGCAGAAAGCACGGATAACGCCGCAGGCTACCCTCAATATGGCGCAGCTTTGCAAGGATAATGCCGCCGTTCGTTATAGTACAGGCGTGCGCCAGGTTGACATCAGCCATTTCGAGCAGTTTCAGGGGAGCTACGAGCTTTCGGGCAAGACTGCGCGGAATGAACGTTTTATCTGTTCTTTTGACCCGGACGGACAGTTTTTGCATCTTTCCATGCGCTAAACGCGCCCACGGTGGCGCTTATTTCCGCAATTTTCCCTAAACAATCCCGTTTCATACTGTATATCTCGCAGCCAGCGGGTATACTGGCTCCTTCCTTTAAATCCACACGTATCTAGCACGAAATCATATGCAAAAGTTTGATACCAGGACCTTCCAGGGCCTGATCCTGACCTTACAGGATTACTGGGCTCGCCAGGGCTGCACCATTGTTCAACCACTGGACATGGAAGTCGGCGCAGGCACCTCTCACCCGATGACCTGCTTACGCGCATTGGGTCCCGAGCCGATGGCGACCGCCTACGTGCAGCCTTCCCGCCGTCCGACCGATGGTCGCTACGGTGAAAACCCGAACCGTTTACAGCACTACTATCAGTTCCAGGTGGTGATAAAACCCTCTCCGGATAATATCCAGGAGCTGTACCTTGGGTCTCTGAAAGAGCTGGGTATGGATCCGACCATCCACGACATTCGCTTCGTCGAAGACAACTGGGAAAACCCGACGCTGGGCGCCTGGGGGCTGGGTTGGGAAGTGTGGCTGAACGGTATGGAAGTCACGCAGTTCACCTACTTCCAGCAGGTTGGCGGTCTGGAGTGTAAGCCGGTCACCGGCGAGATCACCTACGGTCTGGAACGTCTGGCGATGTATATCCAGGGTGTCGACAGCGTTTACGATCTGGTCTGGAGCGATGGCCCGCTGGGTAAAACGACCTACGGCGACGTGTTCCATCAGAACGAAGTGGAGCAATCCACCTATAACTTCGAATATGCCGATGTGGACTTCCTGTTCTCCTGCTTCGAGCAGTATGAGAAAGAAGCCCAGCAGCTGCTGGCGCTGGAAAACCCGCTGCCGCTGCCTGCCTACGAGCGCATTCTGAAAGCCGCCCATAGCTTTAACCTGCTGGACGCGCGTAAAGCCATCTCCGTCACCGAGCGTCAGCGCTATATCCTGCGCATTCGCACCCTGACCAAAGCAGTGGCTGAAGCTTACTATGCTTCCCGTGAAGCCCTGGGCTTCCCGATGTGCAACAAGAATAAATAAGAGGCGGCCATGTCTGAGAAAACTTTCCTGGTGGAAATCGGCACTGAAGAGCTGCCACCAAAAGCACTGCGCAGCCTGGCTGAATCCTTTGCTGCGAACGTGACCGCAGAGCTGGATAACGCTGGCCTCGCGCACGGTAAAGTTGAATGGTTTGCCGCACCGCGCCGTCTGGCGCTGAAAGTGGCGAATCTGGCGGCTGCGCAGGCAGACCGTGAAGTTGAAAAACGCGGCCCGGCGATTGCCCAGGCGTTTGACGCCAGCGGCCACCCGAGCAAAGCGGCCGAAGGCTGGGCGCGCGGCTGCGGTATCACCGTCGATCAGGCTGAACGTCTGACGACCGATAAAGGCGAATGGCTGCTGTATCGTGCCCACGTGAAAGGCGAGAGCACCGAAGCGCTGCTGCCGAACATGATCGCGACCTCGCTGGCGAAGCTGCCGATCCCGAAACTGATGCGCTGGGGCGCGTCCGACGTCCACTTCGTGCGTCCGGTTCATACCGTGACCCTGCTGCTGGGCGACAAAGTGATCCCGGCCACCATTCTGGGCGTGCAGTCCGATCGCGTTATTCGCGGCCACCGCTTTATGGGTGAGGCGGAGTTCACTATCGACAATGCCGATCAGTATCCGCAGATCCTGCTGGAGCGCGGTAAAGTCATCGCCGATTACGAACAGCGTAAAGCCAAAATTAAAGCCGATGCGGAAGAAGCGGCGCGTAAAATTGGCGGCAACGCCGATCTGAGCGAAAGCCTGCTGGAAGAGGTGACTTCACTGGTTGAATGGCCGGTGGTCCTCACCGCGAAGTTCGAAGAAAAATTCCTTGCGGTGCCTGCCGAAGCGCTGGTTTACACCATGAAAGGGGACCAGAAGTACTTCCCGGTTTACGACAACGCGGGCAAGCTGCTGCCGAATTTTATCTTCGTCGCCAACATCGAATCGAAAGATCCGACCCAGATTATTTCCGGTAACGAAAAAGTGGTGCGTCCGCGTCTGGCGGACGCTGAGTTCTTCTTCAATACCGACCGTAAAAAACGTCTGGAAGATAACCTTCCGCGTCTGCAAACCGTGCTGTTCCAGCAGCAGCTGGGTACGCTGCGCGATAAGACCGATCGTATTCAGGCGCTGGCCGGCTGGATCGCTGAGCAGATTGGCGCGGACGTCAATCATGCTACCCGCGCGGGCCTGCTCTCCAAGTGCGATCTGATGACCAACATGGTCTTCGAGTTCACCGACACGCAGGGCGTGATGGGGATGCACTACGCGCGCCATGATGGCGAAGCGGAAGACGTTGCCGTTGCCCTGAACGAGCAGTATCAGCCGCGCTTTGCCGGCGATGACCTGCCGTCTAACCCGGTGGCCTGCGCCGTGGCGATTGCCGATAAGATGGACACCCTGGCGGGTATCTTCGGTATCGGCCAGCACCCGAAAGGCGATAAAGACCCGTTTGCGCTGCGTCGTGCCGCACTGGGCGTGCTGCGTATCATCGTTGAGAAGAACCTGAATCTGGATCTGCAAACGCTGACTGAAGAAGCGGTGCGTCTGTACGGCGACAAGCTGACGAATGGCAACGTGGTCGACGATGTTATCGACTTCATGCTGGGACGCTTCCGCGCCTGGTATCAGGATGAAGGCTATACCGTCGACACGATTCAGGCGGTACTGGCGCGTCGTCCAACCCGTCCGGCAGACTTCGATGCGCGTATGAAGGCGGTTTCCCACTTCCGTACCCTCGAAGAGTCCTCCGCCCTGGCGGCGGCGAACAAGCGTGTATCCAACATTCTGGCGAAATCAGACGTGACGCTGAACGATATCGTTCACGCCTCCGTACTGAAAGAAGCGGCTGAAATCAAGCTGGCAGGCAATTTAGTCGTGCTGCGCGATAAGCTGCAGCCGTACTTCGCCGAAGGGCGTTACCAGGATGCGCTGATTGAGCTGGCGTCCCTGCGCGAGCCGGTGGATGAGTTCTTCGAGAACGTGATGGTGAACGCAGAAGACCAGGATGTGCGCGTAAACCGACTGACGCTGCTGTCCAAGCTGCGCGATCTGTTCCTGCAGGTAGCGGATATTTCCCTGCTGCAGTAAGTGAATGGGTAATAATAAAAAACCTGCCTGCGGGCAGGTTTTTTTATACTAAAAATATAAGTAAGTGAACCATTAATAATTCGCTGATTGATATTTTCGCTATTTTCATTGATTGCCGGGAATTATTTTAGGAATATGCCAACGTAGTCTGGTCAGATATTTACGGTAGAATGCTGACGGGTGCTTGAGACTGTTTGTCTCAGGCGTTCAGCGGGAGACAAACAGAGAAAAGCCCCACCTGATGATAAATCAAAGTGAGGCTCCCCTATGCATGAACACCATAAGAGTAGCCTCTTACCTGTTGAAAATCAACACGGGAGGCGAGGAATGCCGCAAAAGTATCTGTTGTTTAGCTTAATAGTGATTTGCTTCACTATTTTATTATTTACCTGGATGGTGCGTGATTCGCTGTGTGAATTACAGCTCAGGCAGGGGAATATTGAGCTGGTGGCGTTCTTAGCCTGTGGGATTAAAACGTAAGAGACGGTGGCGGAGAGCGATCTCCGCCATTCTTACGGCGTTAAGCATTCTTATAGCACCCTGTTTTTTTCATGAAATCATTATTTCGCCTCCTGAAAGCAGGAGGCTTTTTTTCCGGATTCACGGCCTGTCGAAAAAACAGGCTTGAAATGTATACCGGGGTATGGCTATCCTATGGCCCGACGAATCCCTCGTCTCACCGGAGAGCACGCGCCAAATGAACAAACACGACTGATGAATTTCACGCCTTGCTTCGCGCTATTTGCGAGCAGGGGAGGTATTGATTTCATTCAGGAGTGCTTATGGCTCATTGTGCCCGGTCCCCCTCTTTTCTTTTGCATCAGGTCACCTGTCAGTTAGCGACGGGAGATACGCTTTTTGGTCCGCTGAATTTATCGCTGGAAGGCACCCTCTGCGGGCTTGTCGGGCGCAATGGCGTCGGTAAAACCCGATTATTGCGTTTGCTGGCGGGCCTGGACTCGCCGTCGAGCGGCCATATCGAACGTGTGGCTTCGGTGAGCTACGTTGCTCAGCAGCATGTCATGTTTCCTGATACGACGCTGGCGGAATGGTTTGGCGTCGAATTCGTTTTTTCTGCTCTGGCTCGTCTTGAACGGGGCGAAGGGCGAGCCGACGATCTTGAACGTCTTGATGGCTTTTGGGATCTCCCGGAGCGCCTGAATGCAGGATTCCAGGCCGCTGGCTTAGGAGAATTTTCCCCCGGACGGCTCGCCTCTTCGCTGAGCGGCGGGGAAAGAGTGAAGGCGCAGCTGTGCGGAGCGTTCCTGTCCGACGCGGATTTCCTCCTGCTTGACGAACCCACCAACCATCTCGACCGACAAGGCCGCGCGTGGCTATATCAGCAGCTTGAGCAATGGCGCGGAGGGGCGTTGATCGCCAGCCACGATCGGGAGCTACTGACCCAAATGCCGCGTATCCTCGAGCTGGCATCCGCGGCTTTGCGCAGCTACGGCGGCAATTATGTGGATTATCAGCAGCAGCGTGAGCTGGAGCAGCAGGCGGCTCGCGCCGCGCTGGAGCATGCGGTTACTGAACGGCGACGAACCCGGGCGCGGATGCAAAAAGAGCACGATGCCTGCCGGCGCCGCTCGGCGCAGACGTTGCGCACTATCGACACGCTCAATATCGCTTCATTTGAGCGTGTTGCCTGGAAAGGGGCGGCAAAAGAGCGTCCCGGCACCCTTAAGCGCCAGCATCGTGAACAAAGCAGCATCCTCAACGATGCGATAGAGCAGGCGCGTGAGCGGGTAGAGGAAGACAACCCGGTGATGTTTACTCTGCCCGGTAGCCAGGTCGCTGCGGGAAAGCAGGTGCTGGAGCTGGACGCGTTGCGGCTGACCCATTCACCGATGGCAGCGCTGGACTGGCGTATAGATGGGCCGATGCGCGTGGCGCTGCGCGGCCCTAACGGCTGCGGTAAAACAACGTTGCTTAAAACGCTGCTGGGCCTGCAGCCGCCGCTCTCAGGAAGCTGCCGCTTATCGGTTAACGCGGCGTATCTGGATCAGCATCTGAGCCAGCTGGACCTGTCATTGTCCATCATGGCGCACCTGAATCTCGGTGATACGCCCTTAGAAGAAGGTGTGCTGCGCAGCCAGCTGGCGCAGCTACAGCTGGGGGCGGACAAAGTCCATCTACCGCTATCGGTTCTGAGCGGAGGCGAAAGATTAAAAGCGGCGCTGGCCTGCGTGCTCTGGCGACGGGAGGCTACGCAGCTGCTGCTGTTGGATGAGCCCACTAACCATCTGGACCTGGCGTCCACTCTGGCGATTGAAAAAGCGCTGGCACAGTTTCCCGGCGCGATGCTGGTGGTGTCGCATGATGAAGCTTTTTTACGGGCGCTGAAGCTGACCCATTGCCTGGCATGGCGGGAAGAGGGCTGGAGCGTTGAGAGGCTATAAATGCAAAAAACCGCCATCGATGGATGGCGGTGACTTAAGGCGCAAATAAAAAAATCCCCGCCGTTTGGCAGGGACTTAATAATTTTGAGCTTTTTAAGCTTACAGGCTGGTTACGTTGCCAGCTGCCGGGCCTTTAGCGCCGCTTTCGATGGTGAAGGAAACTTTCTGACCTTCGTCCAGAGATTTGTAGCCTTCGTTCTGGATAGCAGAGAAGTGTACGAACACGTCTTTAGAACCATCGTCAGGAGTGATGAAGCCAAAGCCTTTGTCAGCGTTGAACCATTTTACGATACCAGTCATTTTACCGGACATAGTGAATTACCTTTAAAAAAATAAATGAGCCTTGCGGCGTTACGGTCTGGACTACAGATTTAAAGCGATAAAGGGAAAGTTCACTACCGGGGTATCAACGGATAACCTTTGAAGGACTGCTCTATTCGAATGCTCTGTGGTCTTTACTTCAAACCTGCGAGCATTAACGCATGTTCACGTTGTGATAGCAAACTTTTTTTTCGTTGGCATGAAAACGGTCCTTTGGCAGGACCGCTAGCCGAAACCCATAAACGCTAAAATTATGAATCAATAAGCTGTCTTGAAAGCTGCGGATTCGCCTGGATCAGGCGCATCAGCTTAAGCTCTGTGGGAGAAGGCCTTACGCGTCTCGATTCCCACTCTTGTACCATTGCTACGCTGACGCCCATGGCGTTGGCAAAATCATCTATTTTCAGCCCGGTACCTTTGCGTAGCTGGTCAAATTCAATGCATGCGGCGGGCTTACGCGTCAGCGAGGCCGCCTGAGCCTGATCTTTAAAAATAATTTGTTCAAGGTTGCTCAGCAGTTCAAATGCAGGATCTTTATATTCCATTGAGAACTCCTCTCTTTCATACGGCGGAGGGTGAATTATGTAGAGCCTCTTAAGAATAGTCGGAAAAAAAGGCCAGGAATGCTTACCCTGGTAATTATTTATCACCCGAGGTTCTTTCGCGCCGCGTCGGGCGATATAACATGCTGAAAAGTAATAGAGAGAGCCGATAAGCAAATTATTGTAAACAGATAAGAAGAAAAGCGGAAAAGGCCAGCGCGCGCCCGCTGGCCGGTGAGTTACGCCTTTTGGAGCTTCTCCACTTCACCCTGGGCCGCCGGAGGTTGCCGTTGGCCAAGCTTATATTTGACCAGCAGCGCGGTGGCCGACAGGAAGGCCGGGATTGCCAGCAAGGAGAAAATTGTTTCGAAAGAGAGCTGGGCCTGCATCAGGAACGCACCGCTAAAGGCGCCGAGAATGCCGCCAAATCGACCAATCCCTAACATCCAGGCCACGCCGGTCGCGCGTCCCTGGGTGGGATAGAAACCGGCGGCCAGCGCAGGCATTGATGATTGCGCGCCGTTCATAATGCTGCCGGCGATAAATACCATTATCCCCATCAGCAGCAGGTTATGGGTCGAGAAACCAACCAGACAAACGAACACGCCGGTCAGCAGCCAGCCCACGGCCACCACTTTGTTTGGGTTGAGCTTATCCATCAGCGCGCCGAGGATAAGCACGCCAATCCCGCCACCCAGCGGGAACAGCGCGGTGATAATAGAGGCCTGGCTCATCGTCGCGCCGGTTTCGCGGATGAGCAGCGGCAGCCAGCTGGTCAGCAAATAGAAGATCAGCAGGCCCATAAAGTAGGTCAGGCACAGCATGACGGTGCCGACGGCGTAGCGCGGTGAGAAAATCACGCCGATGGACGATTTCTCCTTTACCTGGCCCGCTTCGCGTAGTTCAAATTCCGCCTGCTCGGGAACAGGCGCGATGCGGCGCAGGATCGCGGCGATACGCTGGGCAGGCTGGCGTTTGACCACCATATAGCGCGCGGATTCCGGCAGAAGAAAGATCAGCACTACCGCCAGCAGCAGCGGCATCACGCCGCCAAGCACCAGCACGCTTTGCCAGCCGTAATGGGGGATCATCCAGGCGGAGAGGAAGCCGCCCAGCGAGGAGCCCATCGGAAAGCCGACGAACATCAGGTTAACCATCAGAGCCCTACGCCGCTCTGGGGCGTATTCGCTCATCAGCGTCGCGGCGTTCGGCATGGCGGCGCCCAGGCCAAGGCCGGTAAGAAAACGCAGCAACGTCAGCTGGTTAAGGCTGGTAGCAAAGGCGGTCAGCAGGCTGAAGCCACCGAAAACCACGATGGACATAATCAGAACTTTTTTCCGCCCAACGCGGTCGGCGAGCGGTCCGGCGGTCAGCGCACCGACCGCGAGCCCGACTAAGGCGGCGCTCATGACCGGGCCTAACGCCGATTTTTCGACGCCCCATTCCTGCACCAGGTCAGAGGCGATAAAGCCGATTATCGCGGTATCGAATCCGTCCATCGCGACGGTGATAAAACATAAGGCCAGAATCATCCACTGGTATTTCGTGAAGGGATGTTCATTGATAAAAGCCTGAATATCGATGGTTGTTTTCTTCATGCGGCATTCCTGGCAGGCAGAGCGGGGGACAGAGATAGATTATTGTTATCTCCCTCGCGGTCGTTGATGTTGTTTGTGCGATTATCGAACAAAAAGCCGTTAATCGCTCATTTAATAAAATCATCGAACGGCGGTTCAGGCAATGCAGGCGAAAAGGGAAGCGTGCGATTATCGTCCACTTTGCGACCCGTGCAGAAGAGAGAATAGATTAATAATAACAAAATCAATTTGTTAAGCGTTTCAGCCGAATACTGGATGATAGCGGTAATTGTGATGAACTTAACAGCCGACGCGACTGGCCGCTAAAACGCTAAAAAACCGGCTTTCAGGGAGGAAGATTGTCAGGAAAAGGTATCCTGCAAGGCCGACCTGGACTATCCTTGTCAGCGTCTGGCACGTGTGTGTCTGTTTGCGCTTTTTTTGGCTGAAAGGAGTAAAAAAATGGCGACAGGAAAGTCCTGCTCTCGCTGGTTTGCGGCTATTGCGGCCCTGTTAATGGTGGTTAGCCTGAGTGGGTGTTTTGATAAAGAAGGCGATCAGCGCAAAGCGTTTATCGACTTCCTGCAAAATACGGCAATGCGTAGCGGCGAACGTCTGCCGACGCTGACCGCCGATCAGAAAAAACAGTTCGGGCCTTTCGTTTCCGATTACGCGGTGATTTACGGCTATTCACAGCAGGTAAGCCAGGCGATGGATGCGGGTTTGCGTCCGGTGGTTGATAGCGTGAACGCGATCCGCGTACCGCAGGATTATGTTACCCAGCGCGAACCGCTGCGTCAGGCAAACGGCGCTTTGGGCGTACTGAGCCAGCAGCTGGAGAACGCAAAAATACAGGCGGATGCCGCCCACGGCGCGCTGAAACAGGGCGACGATCTCAAGCCGGTCTTCGACCAGGTCTATAACAAAGTCGTGACGGCGCCGGCGAATGCGCTACAGCCGTTAATTCCGGCAGCGCAGGTATTTACCCAACAGCTGGTGCAGGTGGGTGATTTTATCGCTCAGCAAGAAACCCAGGTCAGCTTTGTGGCGAACGGTATTCAGTTCCCGACTTCGCAGCAGGCCAGTCAGTACAATACGCTGATTGGGCCGCTGGCCGCTCAGCACCAGGCCTTTAATCAGGCGTGGACCGCGGCAGTTAACGCGACGCGTTAACGGCTCTGACAGCCCGGGCAAGGCTTCACCTTAGCCCGGGTTTTCTTTTTTCACTTCTCACTTCACCTGCGGATTCACGCAGTTCTTCTCAACGTTGCCGTTCAGGGCATCAATCAGATTATCCACCGCGCAGGCCGCCATGTTATAGCGGGTTTCATGCGTGGCCGAGCCAATATGCGGCACGGCGACCACGTTTGGCATATTCAGCAGCGGGGAGTCTTTCGCCAGCGGCTCTTGTTCGAAAACGTCGAGGCCGGCGGCATGAATTTCACCTTCCTGCAGTGCGGCAATCAGCGCTTTCTCATCCACCACCGGGCCGCGCCCGGCGTTAATAAAGATGGCCGAGGGCTTCATTTTGGCAAACTGCGCTTTGCCGAACAGATGATGAGTCTCGTCGGTCAGCGGCAGGATCAGACAGACAAAATCCGCTTCCTCCAGCAGGGTATCGAGATCGCAGTAGCGGGCGTTGAAGCGCTCTTCTGCCTGAGGGTGCTGGCGGCGGGCGTTGTAGAGGATCGGCATACCAAAGCCCGCGTGGGCGCGCTGGGCAAGCGCCATCCCGATACGCCCCATACCGACGATACCGAGGGTTTTATGGTGCACATCGTTGCCAAACCAGTCCGGACCGATGCTTTTGGTCCACTCGCCGGCCTTCACGCGGTTAGCCACCTCAACCACCCGACGCGCGGTGCTCAATACCAGCGCCATCACGGTATCGGCGACGGTCTCGGTCAGTACCGTCGGGGTGTGCATCAGCAGCACTTTACGCGCATTCAGCGCATCGACGTCGAAGTTGTCATAGCCGACGGAGATGGTCGAGGTCGCACGAAGCTTGGGCATTTTCTCCAGTAACGCGGTATCGACTTTTTCGCTGGAACCCAGCAGACCTACCGCTTCAGCGAACGCGTCGGCGTGCTGTGAAACGGTCTCCGGACGCAGGTTTTTCACCTGGGTGACGGTAAAGTGTTGTTCCAGACGCTGTTGCAGGTCGTCGGGAAGCGTTTTGTAGAGAATGACTGACGGCTTCATGCGGTTCTCCGTTGCGTTAAGGTTTCAGGCGTGACGTGCGCCGAGCGGAAGTTTTTGATTATTAGCAGGCTTAACAATCAAAGTAAGCCATACCGAGACGAAAAGCGCCACTCCCATGAAAATGTACGAGGCTGCGGGGCTGCCGGTGGTGCCGTTCAGGTAACCGACAAACCATGAGCCGAAGAACGAACCCAGCGCGCCCATGCTGTTAATCAGGGCCATGGCGCCTCCGGCGACGTTGCGCGGCAGCATCTCAGGAATGATGGCGAAGAACGGTCCGTAGGGGGCGTACATCGCCGCGCCGGCAATCACCAGCAGGGTATAAGAGACCCAGAAATGGTTGGCGCCAACGGCCCAGGAACCAATAAAGGCGAAGGCGGCAATCAGCAGCAGCGGCCAGACAAACAGCTTGCGGTTCTGCATTTTATCGGAGGCCCAGGAGACCACGATCATCGCGATGGTCGCCGCCAGATAGGGGACGGATGAGAGCCAGCCGACCTCGACCATGCCCATATTCTCGCCGCCGCTGCGGATAATTGACGGCAGCCACAGAACGAAACCGTAAACCCCGATGCTCCAGGCGAAATACTGCATGCACAGCAGGACAACGTTGCGCGAGCGGAAGGCTTCGCCGTAGTTGCGCACCGGTTTGATTCCCTGCTGTTCACGCTCCAGCTGCTCCTGCAACGCGGCTTTTTCGCTTTCCGCCAGCCAGTTGACCTGCGAAGGTTTGTCTTTTACCAGCACCCACCAGCAGAAGGCCCAAATCACCGCCGGAACGCCTTCGATAATAAACATTTCCCGCCAGCCGAAGGCCTGAATCAGGTAACCGGACACCACCGACATCCACAGCACCGTCACCGGGTTGCCGAGGATCAGGAAGGTATTGGCGCGAGAGCGTTCAGATTTAGTAAACCAGTTGCTGATGTAAATCAGCATCGCCGGCATGACCGCGGCCTCGACGACGCCGAGAATAAAGCGAATCGCCGCCAGCGCGGGAATATTGTGCACCATCCCGGTCAGCGAGGCGCAGGCGCCCCACAGGATCAGGCAGATAAAAATGAGTTTGCGTACGCTGCGGCGTTCGGCGTAAATCGCGCCGGGGATCTGAAAGAAGAAGTAGCCGAGGAAGAACAGCGCCCCCAGCAGGGAGGAGATACCTTTGGTGATCCCCAGATCTTCAGTAATACCGGCCGCCGAAGCGAAGCTGAAGTTAGCGCGGTCAAGATATGCCAGGCTATACGTGATAAACACGATAGGCATGATGTACCACCAGCGTTTTGTTGCATTCGTCGAACTATTCATAGGTTTGCCTCTGTGAGTGAGGTGACGCTCATCATAGAAAAGATCCGTTACGCCGCGCTGCATGTAGGGTACAGAACGGCCTGACGTTGTGCTGAATCTGCTTACTCGCCCAGCGCCTCACGCGTGGGTAAGCCTTCGCTATCGCCCTGGACCTGAATGGCCAGTGAGCCGATTTTGTTTCCGCGTTTCACCGCCTGCGGCAGCGGTTTTCCTTCTAGCAGGGCGCTAATCACCCCGACGGCAAAGCCATCGCCGGCGCCAACGGTATCGACGACGTTATCCACTTTTATCGCCGCAACGGCCCCCTGTTCGCCATCGGCGGTTTTATACCAGGCGCCGTCGGAGCCGGTTTTTATGATGACCGCGCGAACGCCGTGGCTGAGATAAAAGTCCGCAATGGCTTCCGGCGTTTGCTGGCCGGTCAGAATCATGCCTTCTTTCAACCCCGGCAGAACCCAGTCGGCCTGAAACGCAAGGCGGTTAAGCTTCTCGACCATCTCGGCTTCGCTTTTCCACAGCGTGGGCCGCAGGTTGGGGTCGAACGAAATCGTTTTTCCCTGCGCTTTCATGGTGCGCGCCGCGCGGTCCAGCAGGGCGTATGAGCTTTCCGACAGCGCGGCGGCCACGCCGCTTAAGTGCAGGTGACGGGCGCTGGCGAAGTATGATTCGTTAAAATCATCCGGCGACAGATGGCTGGCGGCAGAGCCTTTGCGAAAATATTCCACGATGGGATCGGTTCCATTTTCGACTTTAGATTTCAGCTGAAAGCCGGTAGCGTAGCGGCCATCGGTGCTCACGCCGCGGGCGTCGATCCCCTCTTTCGCCAGCGCGGTGAGGACGAAGCGGCCAAAGCTGTCCGCGCCGACGCGGCTTACCCAGCCGACGCTTAAGCCGAGGCGGGCCAGCCCGGTCGCGACGTTCAGTTCCGCGCCCGCCACGCGCTTCATAAAATGTTCTACTTCAGCCAGTTCGCCGGTTTCGGTGGCGACAAACATCGCCATGGCTTCGCCTATCGTGATGACATCTAACGCTTTTTGCATAACTTAATCCTCGCGTAACAGGTTGACGTAGCGGCGGGTCACGGCCGTCAGGTCATGGCCAGTCAGCGGAAATTCGATCCCGCGCGGGGCGTCTGCGGGCAGATTGTCGAGCAGCGCCAGCCAGCGCCCGGACGCTTCATCCGGCGGTACGGCGCGAAACTGCGAATGGTGCGGCTCAGCCGCCTTTACATGAATATAGCTGACGGCAGGCGCCAGGTGGCGCGCGGCCTCTTCCGGCGAGTCGCCAACCCACAGCCAGTTGCCCATATCAAAGGTGAGGGTGATCGGCAGCTGGTTAACCCGACAGGCGGCCTTGAAGCGCTGCATCGGCGCCAGCTGGCCGCAGTCGGTTTGATCGTTTTCCACCACCAGCGCCATGCCGCTCTCGCGCAGGATATCGCGCAGGGTGTCCAGATCGTTTTGGTGGGTAAAGCGGCCCAGCGAGAGCTTCAGCCACAGCGCGTTAAGGGTTTGCGCTTCCTGCAAAAAGTCGGCGAGGCGCGGGTTGAGCGAGCCGTCAGCGGTAAACAGGGCTTCCGGTGCGGAATAGCAAACCAGCAGGCCGCGGCGCTCAATATCGGCGGCCAGTTCCGGCAGGTGGTTCAGCTCATCCGCGCTGAACAGTTCCCGGCGGATCTCTACGCCGTCGGCGCCGGAGCCGGCGATAAATGGCAGGACGGCGGACTGCCCGCCCAGCGCTTTAACATGGTCATTCCCGTACGCGGCGGTAACGACAATAATCTTTCTGGCCATCCCAATACTCCCGACGATAATCTGATGCGTTGTTTATTACGCTAGATGGTATCGGTTCCAAAGCAAAGGCCAGGATGTCTAATTTATGATCGCCATCACGAAGGATCGTTAGCGGGAGGTGGAGCCTCTGACGATCAGCTCGCCGGAAAACACCCGTTCGCAGACCGGGTCGTTGCTGCCTTCAATCCGACGCACCACCTGCTCGACGGCGGCGAAGCCAATCTGCCAGGTCGGCTGTTTGAGCGTGGTGATCCCCACGCCCGCCAGCTCGGCCCACTCCAGTTCATCGAAGCCCAGCAGGCCGATATCGCTGCCCCAAATCAGGCCAACGCGTTTAAGGGAGCGTGCCACTTGCAGGGTCAGCGCGCCGTTGGCGGAAATCACCGCCTTGCGCATGCCGCGATGGTGGGAGTGGAAGTGACGCAGGACGTTATCCAGCATCGCGCCATCGTTCAACGGTACTTCGGCGTTTTCCGCGACAATACCGGTATGGCGCAGGAGGGTCTGGCGAAACGCGCTCAGGCGCTCGCGGCGGGTATTGACCGAGCCGAGGGGTTCGCTAAGGAACAGCAGGGCTTCGAAGCCTTTTTCTACCAGGTGTTCGGTGGCGGTGGTGGCGGCCTGGGTATTATCGAGGCCGACGACATCGCAGGCGAATTCCGGAATTTTGCGGTCGATAAGCACCATCGGCAGCGCCGACTGCTGCAGGCGGTTGAGGCCGTCCTCGCGCATCCCGACCGCGTTGACCACGATCCCCTCCACCTGATAGCTGCGCAGCAGGTCGAGATAGTGCAGCTCCTGGTCCAGCTCATTGTTGGTATTACATACCAGCAGGGTAAATCCTTTTTCGCGACAGGCGGCTTCAATGCCGCTGAGCACGTTGACGGAGTAGGGGTTGGTGATATCGGCGATGATCAGGCCGATCAGCCGGGTGCGGCCATGCTTCAGGCCGCGGGCCATCAGGCTGGGACGATAGTCGAGCTCGGCAATGGCTTTTTCAATGCGCCCCAGCAGATCGTCGGAAAGCAGATGCTTCTCGCCGTTCAGATAGCGTGAAATGCTGGTTTTACCGGTCTTTGCGGCTTTCGCCACATCGCTAATGGTTGCTCGCGCCGCTTTCGCCATGGTGGCTTCCTTTGCTGAAATCTGCACACACCTTAGCGCGAAAATTCGCTATATCAAGCATTTTGCCCGGCGAGTCGCCGGGCAAAGAGGGCATTACTGCAGCGGGCTGAGGGTAATTTCAACGCGGCGGTTCTGCGCTTTGCCTTCCGCCGTGCTGTTGCTGGCGATCGGGTTCGCCGGGCCCATACCGGTTGTGCGGATGCGATTAGCCGCCACGCCCTGGGTAATAAGCGCGCTGGCGACGCTCTCCGCGCGCTGCTGAGAGAGGCGCATGTTCAGATCCTGGCTGCCGGTGCTGTCGGTATAACCCACTACGTTAACGGCGGTTTTCTCATACTCTTTCAGCACCATCGCCACGCCGGTGAGGGTATTGGCGCCCGCGGGTTTCAGGTTGGCGCTGCTGCTGTCGAAGGTCACATTGTTCGGCATGTTCAGCACGATATTGTCGCCGTTTCGCGTCACGCTTACGCCGGTTCCCTGCATTTTCTCGCGCAGCTTCGCTTCCTGCACGTCCATATAGTAACCGATGCCGCCGCCCAGCGCCGCGCCGGCCGCTGCGCCGATCAGCGCGCCTTTGCCGCGGTCATGTTTGGAAGAGGAGAGCGCCCCAACGCCTGCGCCGACTAACGAACCAATGCCCGCGCCGATCCCGGATTTACCCGCTTCGCGCTCCCCGGTATAGGGATTGGTGGTACAGCCAGAAATGGCCAGTGCGCCGCTAACGACAGCCGCAATCATGAGTACGCGTTTTTTCATCTTATTTCCTTAATCCTTTTTATTCTTTGCCACAGCGACCGTGACGGTTGATTATGACGCCCGAAACCGGAGAAAATTCCGCAGAGAGCATCTCAATTTGTAAATAACATTGAACGGCTGAATAACGTGCCGTCACCACACCTGCTATCGCTGACCAGGAGCCCGCATTGCCAACCTCATCTGCTACCAAAACTATCCTGACCGCAGCCCATTGGGGGCCAATGCTGGTCGAAACCGATGGCGAGAACGTCATCTCTTCGCGCGGGGCGCTTGATACCCCTTTCCCCAACTCGCTGCAAACCGCAGTGCGCGATCAGGTGCATAGCAAAACCCGCGTACGTTATCCGATGGTGCGTAAGGGATTTCTCGCCTCGCCAGAAAGCCCACAAGGCGTGCGCGGGCAGGATGAGTTTGTGCGGGTGAGCTGGGAGCAGGCGCTGGATCTGATTCACGCCCAGCACCGGCGCATTCGCGAAAGCTACGGCCCGGCGTCGATTTTTGCGGGCTCCTACGGCTGGCGCTCAAATGGCGTGTTGCACAAAGCGGCGACGCTGCTCCAGCGCTATATGAGCCTGGCGGGCGGCTATACCGGGCATCTGGGCGATTATTCCACCGGCGCGGCCCAGGCGATCATGCCGTACGTGGTTGGCGGTAATGAGGTTTATCAGCAGCAGACCAGCTGGCCAATGGTGTTGGAACATAGCGATGTCGTGGTGCTGTGGAGCGCTAACCCATTAAATACGCTAAAAATTGCCTGGAACGCTTCCGATGAGCAGGGCATCCCGTGGTTCGATCGTCTGCGTCAGAGTGGGAAGCGGGTGATCTGCATCGATCCCATGCGATCGGAAACGGCGGAATTCTTTGGCGACGCGGCGGAGTGGATCGCCCCGCATATGGGCACCGACGTGGCGCTGATGCTCGGTATCGCCCATACGCTGGTGGAAAACGGCTGGCAGGATGACGCGTTTTTGGCCCGCTGCACCAGCGGCTATGACGTTTTCGCCCGCTATCTGACCGGGGAGAGCGACGGAACGGCAAAAACGGCGGAATGGGCGGCGGCGATCTGCGGCATTAGCGCGGAGAAAATTCGCGAACTGGCACAACTTTTCCACGAAAACACCACCATGTTGATGTCCGGCTGGGGAATGCAGCGCCAGCAGTTTGGCGAACAAAAACACTGGATGCTGGTGACCCTCGCCGCCATGCTCGGCCAGATAGGCACCCGGGGCGGGGGCTTTGGCCTTTCCTATCACTTTGCCAACGGCGGCAACCCTACGCGCCGCGCGGCGGTGCTGGCCTCAATGCAGGGCAGCGTGGCGGGCGGGACCGATGCAGTGGAAAAAATCCCGGTCGCGCGTATCGTTGAAGCGCTGGAAAATCCCGGAGCGTCTTATCAACATAACGGTATGGAACGCCGCTTCCCGGATATCCGCTTTATCTGGTGGGCGGGCGGCGCCAACTTTACCCACCATCAGGATACCAACCGGCTGATCCGCGCCTGGCAAAAACCGGAGCTTATCGTCATTTCCGAATGCTTCTGGACCGCCGCGGCGCGCCATGCCGATATCGTGCTGCCCGCGACGACCTCATTTGAACGCAACGATATGACCATGACCGGCGACTACAGCAACCAGCATCTGGTGCCGATGAAGCGGGTGGTCGCGCCGCGCGATGAAGCGCGCGATGATTTCGAGGTCTTCGCCGACCTCAGCGAGCGCTGGGAAGCGGGCGGGCGGGAGCGCTTCACCGAGGGTAAAAACGATCTGCAGTGGCTGGAGACGTTTTACCAGATTGCCGCCCAGCGCGGGGCGGCGCAGCAGGTTACGCTGCCGCCGTTCGCCCAGTTCTGGCAGGATAATCAGCTGATTGAAATGCCGGAGAACCCTGAAAACGCGCGCTTCGCCCGCTTTGCCGCCTTCAGGGCCGATCCGCAGGCGAATCCGCTGAAAACCGCCAGCGGTAAAATTGAAATTCACTCGCCGACCATCGCCGGGTTTGCTTATCCGGATTGCCCGCCGCACCCTATGTGGCTGGAGCCGGACGAATGGCACGGCAATGCGCAGGAAGGCCAGCTCCAGGTGCTGTCAGCGCATCCGGCGCACCGCCTCCACAGCCAGCTCAACCATACGTCGCTGCGCGAACAGTACGCGGTGGCGGGTCGTGAACCGTTAACCCTTCATCCGCGCGATGCGCAGGCGCGCAATATCGCCGATGGCGATCTGGTGCGGGTATGGAATTCACGCGGCCAGGTGCTGGCCGGCGCGGTAGTGACCGACGGCATTCGTCCCGGGGTTATCTGCTTGCACGAAGGAGCATGGCCCGATCTCGACCCTCAGGCGGGGATCTGCAAAAACGGTGCGGTGAACGTGCTGACCAAAGATATTCCGACATCGCGGCTGGGTAACGGCTGCGCCGGAAATACGGCGCTGGCCTGGCTGGAAAAGTATACCGGGCCCGAGCTTACGCTGACGGCATTTGATCCGCCGACCAATGCATAATCCAGGTCGGATGCTGGGTTTCATCCTGCCATGCGCAGTCTTCAATGCGGAAGCCCTGCGCATGGTAGAAATTCACCGCCTGAACGTTTTTCTGGTATACCTCAAGGGTTAGCCAACCGTAGTGTTTTTTGACTTCGCCGATCAGCGCGCTGCCGATACCCTGCCTGGCGGCATCCGGCGCGACGAACAGCGCGCCGATGAAGCGTGACTCCATCACGCTGATAAAACCCTTCAGCACGCCGTCCTGCTCCCATACCCAGGTTTGCGCGGAGGGCAGGTAAACGTCGCGCACTATCGCCAGGCTGTCATGCCAGTAGCTTTCGGCGATAAACGGATGCGCGTGGATCGTACTCTCTAGCCACAGCTCGAGCAGTGGGCCGGTTTCGTTAGCGTCCCAGTTACGAATCATCCTGGCCTCCTGAGCGACAGAAACAGTCGATGACGTGGTCGTTGACCAGACCGCAGGCCTGCATAAAGGAGTAGCAGATAGTGGAGCCGACAAACTTAAAGCCCCGTTTTTTCAGCGCTTTCGACAATGCGTCAGAAGCCGGGGTGGTTGTCGGGATCTCCGCCAGCGTGGCGGCGGCCGTCACCTGGGGGTGATTATCGACGAATGACCAGACGAAATCTGCGAAAGGTTCGCCATTTTTTTCCATCGCCAGGAAGGCGCGGGCGTTGCCGATGATGGCCTGAATTTTACCGCGATGGCGAATAATACCGGCGTCGAGAACCAGACGTTCAATGTCTTCTTCGTCCATTGCCGCGACGCGAACCGGATCAAACTGGTGAAAAGCGCGGCGGTAGTTTTCACGCTTTTTCAGCACGGTGATCCACGACAGTCCGGCCTGCTGGCCTTCGAGACAAATCATCTCAAACAGCTTGCGGGGATTCTTTTCAGCAACGCCCCACTCCTTATCGTGGTACTCAATGTATAAAGGATCCTGACTGACCCATCCGCAACGTTGCATCTGTCTCTCCCTTTTGTGATAAAAACTCAGTCGTTCAACTTGACGGCTGAAAGATAAAGATAATAGTTAATACAGGGTTATTATTCCCCAAGCAGGGATAGGACACCCATAAAAAAAACACAGCAACCTTGCCGTTTCGGCTCTTTTTGGAGTCGCATTAATGATAATAAAGAAATGCAATGGCCTCCGGGTATTCCTGGTCCCGGCGTGCGTATCCCTCTGGGCGTCGTGTGTTGCCGGGGCGAATGCCTGGCAACAGGAATATATCGCTATCGATACAAAAAGTAATACTGCGGAACGCTATACATGGGACAGCGATCACCAACCGCGCTATGAAGATATTCTCGCGGAGCGGATAAATGCGTCCGACGATCCTTCCGGGCTGGCGTTTAATCAGGCGGTCTCCCCGGTGGATAGCGCACGCGGTATGAGCGTCGGCTGGAATTTCTCTCTGACCGAGGGGATGACGTCCGGCCCGGTCGCCAGTTTACATTCCGATCTGACGTCGCCGCCGCTTACCCGCAATACGGCCGGAACCGGCTACGTGAATACGCTGGGCTGGCGGGTCGATTATCAGAAGCTATGGGGCGTACATCCGTGGGCTCAGGTGAGCTATAACCAGGAGTTGACGACGGATTTCGGCGGGGCGAACCGCGCGCAGGACGGTGCCTGGCGGGACGTGACGCTGGGCGCAGATATGTCGCTCAACTCTCATCTTGCCGCCTGGGCGGCGCTATCCCAGGCGGACAATTTACCCACCGGGGCAAACTATCTCTATTTAATGGGCGTGAGCGCCAATTTTTAATTTATTGCGGATACGCTGGCGGCGCTTGTGATTCGGCTCATCCCTGAGCCTCACCCGGATGGGGCTGCGGCATGCCGCCATTTGCCACTCGAGTTATTCAGGCTAAATATGTAGCATAGTTGATACGTTTAATTTACTTTATCATTACAGTAATGACGCATCTTCCAGCGGTAGCGGGCACTAACTTTCCGATAAATCGTTAAGGCGGGAATGTTTTGCAATGTCATTCATTCCGCCTTTAATGCATTTCATTCCGCGGTAGCGGCAGCTCATGCCTTTTTTCCCCAGACTTACAGGGGACTTCGTTATGGTGGCGGCAGTTAATTATTCAGGACAACTGCTATGAACGCTGCAAACCGTCAATACACCCGCTGGCTTACGCTGCTCGGCACTATCATTACGCAATTTGCGCTGGGATCGGTTTATACATGGAGTTTGTTCAATAGTTCGCTTTCCGCCAAGCTGGACGAACCGGTAAGCCAGGTGGCGTTTTCATTCGGCCTGTTAAGCCTCGGCCTGGCGCTCTCTTCATCCGTGGCAGGTAAATTACAGGAACGTTTCGGCGTTAAACGCGTCACCGTGGCTTCCGGCGTCCTGCTGGGCCTCGGATTCTTCCTTACCGCGCATTCAAACAGCCTGATGATGCTGTGGCTGAGCGCGGGTCTGCTGGTTGGGCTGGCCGACGGTGCTGGCTATTTGCTGACGCTGTCGAACTGCGTCAAATGGTTCCCGGAACGTAAGGGACTGATTTCGGCTTTTTCCATCGGTGCTTACGGGCTTGGCAGCCTGGGTTTTAAATTTATTGACTCCCATCTGCTGGCGACGGTCGGCCTGGAAAAAACCTTTATTATCTGGGGCACTATCGTGCTGGTGATGATCGTTTTTGGCGCGACGCTGATGACAGACGCGCCGAACCACACCGCTACCGCCAACAACGGCGTCGTCGAAAACGACTTCACCCTCGCCGAATCGATGCGTAAACCTCAGTACTGGATGCTGGCGGTGATGTTCCTGACCGCCTGCATGAGCGGCCTGTACGTGATTGGCGTGGCGAAAGACATCGCCCAGGGGATGGTGCACCTCGATGTTGCGACGGCCGCCAACGCGGTGACGGTGATCTCTATCGCTAACCTGAGCGGGCGCCTGGTTCTGGGCATTCTGTCCGATAAAATGTCCCGCATCCGGGTGATTACCATCGGACAGGTTGTCTCGCTTATCGGTATGGCGGCGCTGCTGTTCGCTCCGCTGAACGCCATGACGTTCTTCGCCGCTATCGCCTGCGTGGCCTTTAACTTCGGCGGTACGATTACCGTCTTCCCGTCGCTGGTCAGCGAGTTCTTTGGCCTCAATAACCTGGCGAAAAACTACGGCGTGATTTATCTCGGCTTTGGTATCGGCAGCATCTGCGGTTCGCTGATTGCTTCCCTGTTCGGCGGTTTCTACGTGACCTTCTGCGTCATCTTTGCGCTGCTGATTCTCTCTCTGGCGCTTTCGACAACGATTCGTCAGCCGAAAAGTGAAATTTACCACCAGGCTCACGCCTGAAACCGGGTGTTATCCCGGCCCCGATGATTAATTCCCTAAGCTAATAGTGCCAATCCAACCAAATGTTTTGTAAATGTTTGGTTGGATCACATTCCCTCCTGATACTTTTTCCTTCCGCTGTGGTCTACTTATCGCGCTTTGTAGAGGTTTCTTATAACCAAGCTAAACGCACTTTATTAACCTGCTTACTTATATCGCTTAAGTCGGGCGGTTTTATCTCTTCGTTTTCCAGGTTTTTTGCATGAAATACATTAAAACGATGACGCAGCTGAAGCTCAGTATCTGGCTGGCGCTGTACATCGGCTGGTTTATGAACGCCGCCGTATTCTTCCGCCGCTTCGAGGGGTACGCTCAGGAGTTTACCATCTGGAAAGGACTCTCAGGTGCAGTTGAGCTGATAGGGACCTTTCTGGTCACCTTCTTTCTGCTGCGTATTTTGTCGCTGTTTGGCCGCCGGGTCTGGCGTATTCTCGCGACCATCGTCGTACTCTTCTCCGCCGCCGCCAGCTATTACATGACCTTCCTGAACGTGGTGATCGGCTACGGGATTATTGCCTCGGTGATGACCACTGACATCGACTTGTCCAGAGAGGTTATCGGCTGGCACCTGATTCTCTGGCTGGTGCTGATGAGCGCGCTGCCGCTGGTGCTTATCTGGAGCAACCGCTGTCGCTTCACCCTGCTGCGTCAAATTCGTACGCCCGGCCAGCGGATGAAGAATATTACTATCGTGCTGCTGGCTGGCCTGATGGTCTGGGGCCCTATTCGCTTGCTGGAGGTTCGTCAGAAGAACTTTGAGCGCAGTTCCGAAGTCGATCTGCCAAGCTATGGCGGGGTGGTGGCTAACTCCTATCTGCCGTCTAACTGGCTATCAGCGCTGGGGCTTTACGCGTGGGCGCAGGTGGACGAGTCTTCCGATAATAAATCCCTGATCAATCCGGCGAAAAAATTCACCTACGTTGAGCCGCAAGGGCTGGATGATACTTACGTGGTGTTTATCATCGGTGAAACCACCCGCTGGGACCATATGGGCATCCTGGGCTATAGCCGCAATACCACGCCTAAGCTGGCGCAGGAGAAAAACCTGGTCGCTTTCCGCGGATACTCCTGCGATACCGCTACTAAGCTGTCGCTGCGCTGTATGTTCGTTCGTCAGGGCGGGGCGGATGATAACCCGCAGCGGACGCTGAAAGAACAGAACGTCTTTGCCGTTCTGCACCAGCTCGGCTTTACCGGCAACCTGTACGCCATGCAGAGCGAGATGTGGTTCTACAGCAACACGATGGCGAACAATATCGCCTATCGCGAGCAGATTGGCGCTGAGCCGAGTAACCGCGGCAAGAGCGTTGACGATATGCTGCTGGTGGATGAGATGAAGCGCGGTCTGGCGAAGAATCCCAATGGTAAGCACCTGATTATTCTGCATACCAAAGGATCGCACTTTAACTATACCCAGCGCTATCCGCGCAGCTTTGCGCAGTGGAAGCCGGAGTGCGTCGGCGTCGATAATAAATGCTCGAAGGCTGAGCTGATTAACTCGTACGATAACAGCGTGACCTACGTCGATCACTTTATCGTCAGCGTGCTGGATCAGCTGCGGGACAAGAAGGCGATTGTTTTCTATGCGGCCGACCACGGCGAGTCCATCAACGAGCGTGAACACCTGCACGGTACGCCGCGCAAGATGGCGCCGCCGGAGCAGTTCCGCGTGCCGATGCTGGTGTGGATGTCGGATAAATATCTGGCGTCGCCCGACCACGCCGCTTCTTTTGCGCGCCTGAAGCAGCAGGCGGCCATGAAGGTGCCGCGTCGTCACGTAGAGCTGTATGACACCATTATGGGCTGTCTTGGCTATACTTCGCCGGACGGCGGGATTAACCAATATAACAACTGGTGCCACGTTCCTGACGCTGCGGCGAAGAAGGAGTAGCAGAGTGGCGAGTTTCTCGCCGCTTGAGCGACTTTTTCATAATAAGGCATTGACGGGTGTGTATCGCAGCAGTAAGATGCGCCCGCATTCGGTGATTGGCGCAGCCTGGTAGCGCACTTCGTTCGGGACGAAGGGGTCGGAGGTTCGAATCCTCTATCACCGACCAAATTCGAAAAGCCTGCTCAACGAGCAGGCTTTTTTGCATCTGAAGTTTGTGAGGATGAGAACCTCCGGGGGTAGAGGTTCGACTCGAGCGGAGCGAGAGAACGTTGCGACAGCAACGGCCCGCAGGGCGAGTCACGTAGTGGCGAGTTATCCTCTATCACCGACCAAATTCAAAAAGCCTGCTCAACGAGCAGGCTTTTTTGTTTCTGTCGTCCTTACTGATATGCAGCATCGTTTCCGGGAAATCCAGCCGCACCGCACACCGCTCCCGGGGGCGGCGCAAAGCGCCTT
>NZ_JBEAIG010000061.1:0-46706 GCF_040064575.1 Klebsiella sp. CN_Kp106
GTCACGGCATATTCCCCGGGTTGCGGCGTAAACGCCTTACCCGGGCTACGGGTTAACAGCAATCTGCGGCCCTGTAGCCCGGCTAAGCGCAGCGCAAGCCGGGAAGAAGCCGCAATAATACCCCGTCGCGGAATATTCCCCGGGTTGCGGCGTAAACGCCTTACCCGGGCTACGGGTTAACAGCAATCTGCGGCCCTGTAGCCCGGTAGCCCTACTCCTCGCTCACGACCGGCTTAACTCTTACCGCAAACAGCACTATCACCATGGCGCTGACCAGCAGCACGCCGCTGCCGACAAAAACGCCGCTCGCGCCGTTGAGATCGAATACCGCACCGCCGCCAGCCGCACCGGCGCTAATCGCCAGCTGAATAGACGCCACCAGCAGGCCGCCCGCGCTTTCAGCTTCATCCGGCACCGTAGTGGCAAGCCAGGTCGACCAGCCCACCGGCACCAGACCAAAAGCAAAGCCCCACATCGCCACCAGCAGACCGTCCAGCAGCGCGACGTGGCCGAACGTTACCATCATCAGCGCCAGCACGCTCATTGCCAGCGGCACCAGCGCCAGCGTCAGGCGCAGGCTTCGGGCCAACAGATGTCCGGCAATCGAGGTGCCGATAAAGTTCGCTACCCCAAAACCGAGCAGGATCAGAGAAACCCCTTCGACGCTGGCCTGCGCCACGGTTTCGAGGAACGGACGCAGATAGGTAAAGAAGGCGAAGTGGCCGCTGAAAATCAGAATTGTCGCGAGCATGCCGCCAATCATACCTGGCCGACGCAGCACCTTAAACAGGGTAGCGAAGCTGCCGACGCTCTCCGGACGCATGGAAGGAAGAACCCACAGCTGCCAGAGCAGCGCAACCACACTCGGCAGCGCACAGATAAGAAATACGTTGCGCCAGCCGATCAGCGCGCCGAAATAGCTGCCCAGCGGCGCGGCAACCACCGTCGCGATGGAAACGGCGGAAAAGATAATCGCCAGCGCTTTCGGCACCATCGCCGCCGGAACCAGACGCATGGTGGTCGCGGTCGACATCGACCAGAAGCCGCCGATGGCGATCCCCAGCAGCAGGCGCCCAAGCAGCAAAAACTCCAGCGAACCGGCGAAGGCCACCATCATGCTGGAGATAATTTGCAAAACGGAGAAGAACATCAGCACCCAGCGGCGGTCAATATTTCGCGTCGCGGTGGTGATCAGCAGCCCGGTAACTAACGCCACCAGCGCCGTCGCGGTCACCGCCTGCCCCGCCATACCTTCGCTAACGCCCAGGCTTGCCGCCATCGGCGTTAACAAACTGGCAGGAAGAAACTCGGCGACAATCAGGCCAAACACCCCCAGCGCCAGCGCATAGACGGCGCGCCACGCGGGCCTGGCGTTGGTCTGGCTCTCTTCAGCTGCAATGCAGGAACTCATAAACATCTCTCCAGAACAATTAACATTTCGTTAAGGTTAGGCGGTTCTGTTCGGACGATCTATGATGCATACTCCTTGATTATTGATAATTCGTCCGGGAATGATGTTATGACTCAGCACGCCCTCGATCTCACCAGCGAACTTCTGCGCGGCATGCGCCTTTCCGGCGTCAACTACCGCCGCATCGAAACCTCCCGTCCTTTTGGCGTCGAATTCGGCTTCGTACCTGGTAAAGCGCAGTTCCACTTTATCAGCCGGGGACCGGTACTGCTGCGCATGGTCAGCGGTCAGCGCCTGATGCTGCAGAGCGGCGATGCGCTGTTTATTCCGAACGGCGATGGTCACGTGCTGCTCTCCGATGACCAGGCAACGGTGGTTAACTTGTCCAGACTGCCCAGCGAACCGGTTTGCGGCTCGGTAAGCTGCGTCAAAAACGCCTGCGACGACGCGAAAAGCGACAGCGCCATTATCTTCAGCGCCTGTATGGACTTTGAGCTGGGCGGTATGCAGCCGCTGGTCAAAGCGATGCCCGAAGTGATGCTGGTCAGCAGCCTGCTGACCAGCCGTCCGGAGATCCCGCCGATGCTGGCGGCCATGGAACGCGAAAGCCTCACTCGACAGGCGGGCTACGCCGGCATTCTGGCGCGGCTGGCCGATGTGGTCGCCGCGCTGATTGTCCGCGGCTGGGTGGAGTGCGGCTGCGGCAACGCCACCGGCTGGGTACAGGTGCTGCGCGATCCTAAGCTGGCTAAAGCCATTTACGTTATGCATCAGCAGCCGGGCATTAACTGGAAAGTCGAGGATCTGGCCCGAGAGGCGGGAATTTCACGTTCGGTATTTGCTGAACGCTTCCTCTCCGCCACCGGCACCACGCCCGCCCGCTATCTCACCGAGCTGCGTATGCGCCTCGCGGTGCAGTACATTTCCCATGAGGGTCAGGCGCTGGAAAAAGTGGCCTTCAGGCTGGGGTACAGTTCTCATGCCGCCTTCAGCCGCGCCTTTAAACGCATTATCGGAAAGGCGCCGGGCGCGCTGCGCGATCTGTCGCGGGAAGAAGGATTTTAGCACTGTCCCAGTTCACGGGTGCGCCTGACCGCCGCCAGTACGCTGCGCTGAAGCCCAGCGGCAAAATCGCTGTTGTTCAGCTCATACAGACCGTGGATCCCGACGCCCGCCGGGGAGTTGTTGATATCCAGAAGCTGGCGCGGATGCTTTTGGCTTTGGCGCAGCATCTCGACCGCGCCGAGCAGGTTTTCCAGCACCACCTCCGTTGCCTGGGGCCGCGGCAGCCCCGCCAGTACGCCGGCATCGGTAAGGGACTCAATAAAGTAGTAAATATAGTTAGGGCCCGCGACGCCAAAGCCGGTAAAGATATCGATCAACCGCTCAGGCAGATACAGCACTTTGCCAAAGCCGCGCAGAAACGGCTCGATCTCAGCCGCGCTGGCGTGGGGGTTTAAGGTCACGCCGCTATAGCCAAATCCGGTATCGGTCAGGGTATTGGGGATCGCCCTGGCAATCGGCGTTGCCGCACCAAACAGGGAGGCCAGCTTTTCCAGGGTCACCCCCGCGATCAGAGAAACCACCGTCGTCGAGCCGTTTAGCTGCGGGCGCACGCGGTTCGCCACCCCCGCCAGATCGTCCTGCGGACGGATCCCCAGCACCAGCAAAGCGGCTTCGTTTACGCCACCGTCGCCCGACAGCCGATAACGGGCGCGCAGAGCCTCGACTCGCGCGCTGTCGATATCCTCCAGCGAGATCGCGTCCGCCCGCAGCGCACCGTGGCTTAATGACGCGCGAATAATCGCCTCCGCCATCTGTCCGGCGCCAAAAAAATGGACCCTGGTCATGAGTCTTACTCCTTATTCAAAAAGATATTCGCCGTTGCCAACGCGAAAGCGTCGGCCTTTGAGCGCCGGGTCAGCAACGCGAAACACCAGTTCAGTCAGTTGGTTCGCCGCGCCCTGACGGAAAAGAAACTCTCGACCGCCCACCGCCAGCCCCTGCTCGCCTTGCGGGGCAAAGCCAAACAGCAGCTGCCAGCGGTCGCGCACCGCCTGAGGATGCTGTACCGTGAAAACCGCGCGCTGCAGTTCAATCTCCCCCAGAGGATGCGGCGCAGCGAGACCCTGTGCCTGCAGGCGGCTCAACCGGGCGTCATCCTCTTCCCCCCATTGCAGAATAAAGGGATAGACCAGGCCGTCAAAATCGCCGTCAATGGTGAAGATCCGCCAGCGGATAACGTTGCCCTGCGGATCGTCGCGCTGGCCGTTGACGATCGGCGAAACCCGCAGGCCCTGCTCGTGCAACTCCGCATGCGTGCGCTCAATATCGTCGCTACGCAGCGCCACCCGATACAGCGCTTCATTATCCGGCAGCAGCCGCGACGCATCCCGGCAGAGTAAAAACGTCTCCGCGGCGGAAAGCAGCTCTGCATCATCGGCAATCGCCAGAAATTCGATATAGGTCAGGCCGAAATAGCTCAGCGCATTCCTGGTCCCCCAGCCCGGGTGGCGCCCACCGGCCACCGCGTTGAGCTTTTGCCCGCTCAGCGCCTGAATCGCCGCTTCCGGCTGATTAACAAACTGGACCGCGTGGTCCCACGTTAAGGTTGCCATTCGCCCTCCCGCTCCTCTGCCTGATAAAAACGCAGCCGACAGGCGGCATCGCCGCGAGCCAGCGCGGTCTGCACCTCTAAATGCAGCCCCGGAAACGCGTCGGTTAGCGCACGATCGCCTTCCATGCAGATATCGCACAGCGTCTCAATTTCGCTGGCGCCTCGCCCCTGCTGCCGCCAGCAGTTGACATAGGGACAGTAGTGAAACAGGACGATAAATTCGTCCCGGCTGGCGCTAACGGGCTCCATCTCATAAACCTGAGATTCCAGACCGCGGGTAAACAGCCCGGCAAACTCCTGCAAATCTTTTCGATCGCGCATTTGCGCGCGCAGCTTATGCCCGATATCGCGGCCATAGTGGCGTATTGCTTCACGGACAGAATCATCCGCGATATGGCGTTGTCGGCTTTCGTCCAACAGGTAACCGATCGTTGCCGCGCGTTTTTCAGTAATGGCGCGCAGCGCCAGGGTTACCTCATCGTTTAAGGTGGCGGCGTTATGCGCCGGTTCCGAGTTTATTTGCGTCATGCGCTTATTCCCAGTCGGTATTCACTTTCACGTCGCTGGCGCCCGGCAGGGCATACACATCTTCGGCGTACCATTTCCGCGAGAGCTCAGCGAGCGTGCCGTCCTTTTTCAGGGCGACCAGCTGCGCGTCAATCGCTTTGATTAGCTGCGGATCGGTATTTTTTTTATACAAATAGACGTTAGGAAACAGGCCGACAGAATCCGACGCTTTCAGATTAAGATTTAGCGCCTTATTTAACGCCAGCAGCGCGCCAATGGGGTAAATCGCCGCATCGTATTCCCCGGAGGCTACCGCTTTAAAGATATCGGCGGCGGACTGCTCGCCGTTGGGCTGCAGGTTAATTTGTTGGCCTGGATGTTTTTTATTGTAGTTTTCAATCACCGTATAACGGGCGTCGGAGGTATGAATCGGCACCAGCTTTTTCTTCCCGCTGGCGAGATCGCCGAGATTATGTATATCGTTCTCATCGTTACGCACAATCAGGCGCAAATCGCTGATCCCTGTCGGCTCGCCGGAGTGGTCGTATTTTTCCGCCCGCTCTTTGGTGAGATAAAAGTGATCCGCCGCGAGGGTATAGGCGCCGGTCGATAGGCCGACGATCATCGCATCGCGCGAGACCGCATTGAAATGAAACGTATAGTCGGTTAAACGCTGGTCCAGCACCTTTAACAGGTCGCCATCGTAACCGGTAATATTGTTGTTATCGTCAACAAAGCTAAAGGGAAAACCGTTAGCATTGACGACAACCTCAACCGTTTTCGCGTTTGCGCTTTTTTCAACCGCCTGCGCGGCGTTCATTCCGATTGCCAACGCCAGCGCACTCACCAGTAAAATTTTATTTTTCAAAATACCTTCCCCAAAATGATAACCGTGAAACACTCTTTTCTGCGTTTCCTTGCCAGCGGGCGCTCAGAAACCTTTCTGCACTGCGCAATGCTCTGGCAATCGCCAGGCACAGCACGATATAAATCACCAGCACGACGCAGTAGGCTTCGACAAAATGAAACCCGCGCGCGGCGGCGATATTGGCTTTCGCCATCAGATCAACAACGGTGATGGTGTAAACCAGCGAGGTGTCTTTAATCAGATCGATCAGCACGCTGGTAAAGTTCGGCAGCGCGGATACCGCCGCCTGTGGAAAAATAATGCGTCGGAACTGCGTGAATCCGCTTAGCCCGATTGACCATGCGGCCTCGCGCTGCCCCTTATCAACCGCATTCCATCCCGCGCGAAAGGTTTCGGCGAAATAAGCGCTGAAGATCAGCGACAGCGCGGTGACCGCCGCCGCCAGCGGCGAGAGTTTATAGCGGTACATCGTGTCCTGCGGGCCGCCGAACAGCCCGGCGGCAATCCACGGCCAGACGTAAAAAAAGAAATACAGCATCACCAGGACCGGGACCGAACGGCCAAAGGAGAGGAATACCCTCGCCAGCCATTGAACGCCGGGTACCTGACGAATAATCGCCCACGCCAGCGCTGCGCCCAGCAAAGTGGAAAACAGTAAGGATAATAACGTTATCGTCAGGGTGACCGGCAGCGCGCTTAAAATAAACGTAAAATTGTCGCGAATGAACGCCAGGCTAAACATGTTAATTTATCACTCCAGCAGGAACTGATATTTCTTTTCAATACGAGTGGTAAAATAGAGAATAATACTATTCAGCACCCAGTAGACGATAATAACGCTAATAAATGCCGCGACTTGTTTCGCCCCGTAGCTATTTTGCGAAATCTTTTGTGCCCGCCCAAAAACATCCACAATACCAATAATATTGACCAGCGAGGTCATTTTCACGAGATTAATTAAAAGATTGCCAAAGACGGGAATAGCAATAATAAGCCCTTGGGGGAAAATAATCCGCCGTATTCCCTGATGCCAGGGAATATTCAGGCTGATAATGGCCTCTTTCTGGCCACTATCCACCGCGCGCCACGCTGAACGCATCATTTCTGCAAAGTAGGGACTGATGCTGACCGAAATAGACAGCACCGCAAAGGTGGTATCGCTAATCCACAGCGGCGGCAGCGCCAGCGCGGTCAAAATTAATTTGCCGCCGAAGAAAAACAGCAGGATCAGCAGCGCCAGAGGCGCGCCGCGCAGAATGTCGGTATACCCATTTGCCGCCGCGCTGAGCGGCCTAAAGCGGCTAAACTGCAGCAGCACAATCAGCAGCGCGATCGTTAAACCAAGCAGCAGCGACGCCAGCGTTATACCGAGGGTCACGGGTAAATTTTCCAGCAGCTTCGGCACTATTCCGGCGATATCCGGCCAGCTAAACAGCGGGTTATTGTTCATCATCAGCCTCAGGCATGATAGTGCAGTTGTGCAAGAAACGCCCGGGTTCGGCCCTGCTGCGCCGCGCCAAATATCTGTTCCGCCGGGCCCTGTTCAACGATTTCGCCGTTTTCCATAAATACCACCCGGGAAGCGACCTGACGGGCGAACGCCATTTCGTGGGTCACGATGATCATCGTCTGGCCCGCGGCGGCAATGGTCTGAATAAGCTCCAGCACTTCACCGACTTTTTCCGGATCCAGGGCTGAGGTCGGTTCATCCAGCAGCAGAACGGCGGGGTTAATGGCCAGCGCCCGCGCAATACCGATACGCTGCTTTTGGCCGCCGGAGAGACTGTGCGGATAGTGGTCTTTTTTATGCAGCAACCCCACCTGCTTTAAGAGTCGTTCAGCAATAGCCAGCGCCTCCTGCCGCGGGCGTTTTTTAGCGTATATCAGTCCTTCGGTAATATTTTGCAGTGCGGTGAGGTTATGAAAAAGATTCCACGATTGAAAAACCATAGCGGTTTTTGAGCGTAGTTTTTCAATCTCCTTTTTTCCCGCTTTTGCACAATCCAGCGCCACATCATCTATTCTTATTTGCCCGCTATCGGCAGGCTCTAAGAAATTAAGCGTACGTAATAGCGTGGTTTTCCCCGAGCCGCTGGGGCCAATAATGCAAATAATCTCGCCGGAATGAATGCTGAGCGATACCTCTTTTAGCACTCTTTCACCGGAGAAGCTTTTACTGATCTTATTGAGCGTTATCATAATGAGATATTCGTGAATAATGATTATTTGCCGCACACCGGCATTTATTGCTGTACAAAAACTATATTGCCGCCGTTCAGATGATAGCAAACAAGAAAATCATCTATCGAAAGTCAAAAAATAACTTTTTATATATTTGTTATGACAATGAGGCTTGATTGTAATCAAACCTTATTTGCAAAACAGGATTGCGGTAACCGATACTTCATTCAAATTTATTGAATAATGAGAGCAAATTGTTTCGATTTTAATCATCGCGTCGTCGACCTATCATTTATCACATCGGGGCAACAACGCTCCAACACTAACAAAACGTTTAAGGAATACGACCATGAAATCCATCAAAACTTTCGTTGCAGTTGCCGCACTCTCTATGATCTCTTTCGGTACGTTTGCGCAGAGTATCAGCGCCAGCGCTTCCACACTGGACCGCGCAGAAGCCAAAATTGCCGCTCAGGCCGCAGAGCAAGGCGCCTCTTACAAAATCACCAGCGCTCAGTTCAATAACCGCGTGCATATGACCGCAGAACTGACGAAATAAAATTTGAAACATTGCCGGGCCGCCGGAAGACACAGGCGACAGCGACAACACGATGAAATAAGGAACAAAATATGAAAAATATCGGCGTAGTCACCGCACTGCTGTTAGCCGCTACACTTTCGTCCGGGGCGATGGCCGCAGAGAATAGCTTTGCGCGTCCGGAGGCAGGTTCAAATATCGACACGTCCGTGCATCAGAATCATATTGATGTCAGCCATGCCTTTGATAAAGAGAGCCTGACCGCAGGCAATCTTCAGTAACACACAGCCCAGGGCGCGCGTGGAATTATCCGCTGCGCGCCCTACTTTTTCTGCCAGTGTGCCCACGGATTATCCGCCGGCGCTTCCGCTTTTGCCGTATCGGTATCGGACAACGAATCGATATACAGCGCTTCCACTTCTTTACGCGCCCACGGCGTGCGGCGTAAAAACTTCAGGCTCGACTTAATACTCGGCTCGCTTTTAAAGCAGTTGATGTTGATGCGTTTCGCCAGTTCGGCCCAGCCATATTGCGCGACCAGCGCGTTTAACAGCGCTTCCAGCGTGATGCCGTGCAGAGGATCGTTTGGGTGCTGCATTGCGTCTCTTTACCTGAATTAAAAATTTCGCTCACCATACTGGCTCCCGACGCCAATCGCAACAGCCCCGCCTCCCCCTTATCCAAAATTCGCAAAAGCACAGAACCCTCCACGGTCATAAATTAGAAAAGAACGTTATTGGTTGATTATTTTCGCTTAAGGCAAGCTGGCTTCAACCACCCGACTGAGGAATCGATCATGCGCTGTTGTTGTCCCCGAACCCTGAATCTGAATCGACGAAAACACCTGAATACCGCCTTCGGAGAACACAATGAACGCGACAACCTTACCGATACTGGATCTGGCCCGCTACGCGGACCCCGCTGAAAAAGCGGCGTTTCTCGCCGACCTGCGCCACGCCGCCCGCGATATCGGTTTCTTTTATCTGATCAACCACGGCGTCGATGAGTCGCTGCAGCAGGCCGTGCAGCAGCAATCCCGCGCCTTTTTTGCCCTGCCCGACGATCAAAAGCAGAGGGTGGCAATGATTCACTCTCCGCATTTTCGCGGCTACAACCGCGCCGCTTCTGAATTAACCCGCGGTCAACCCGACTGGCGCGAGCAGTTCGATATCGGCGCCGAGCGCCCGGCCCTGCAGCTTAGCGAACGCGCGCCGCGCTGGCAGCGCCTGCAGGGGCCGAATCTCTGGCCAGAGGCGTTGCCCTCGCTCAAACCCACATTACTGACCTGGCAACGGGAAATGACCCAGGTTGGGATCACCCTGCTGCGCGCCTTCGCCGAAGCGCTGCGCCTGCCGCTGGATGCCTTCGATGGCCTGTATGGCGATAAGCCCAATGAACATATCAAGCTGATCCGCTATCCCGGCCAGCAGGAGACCCAGAGCGCCCAGGGCGTTGGCGCGCATAAGGACTCCGGCTTCCTCAGCTTCCTGCTGCAGGATGAGCAGAAAGGATTGCAGGTCGAAGTCTCCCCTGACCGCTGGATTGACGCGACCCCGCTGGCGGGCAGCTTTGTGGTGAATATCGGCGAGCTGCTGGAGCTGGCAACCAACGGCTATCTGCGGGCAACGGTGCACCGGGTCGTTTCGCCGCCTGCCGACCAGCAGCGGCTGTCGATCGCTTTCTTCCTCGGCGCCCAGCTGGATGCCGTGGTCCCCGTCTACACGCTGCCCGACGAGCTGGCCCGCGAAGCCCTCGGACCGGATAGCGACCCGCAAAACCCGCTGCTGCGCGAGGTGGGCTGGAATTACCTGAAAGGGCGTCTGCGTTCGCATCCTGATGTCGCCGAGCGCTACTACCAGGATGTTTTTCGCGAACGCGCCGAGCAATTGATCGTGTAGACCCTAAATAATTCGGGTTGCAGGCAGGCGGCAAGTCAGTGAATCCCGATGAGCTTACTCTGGTAAGTGATTCGGGTGAGCGCGCGCAGCCAACGCACATGCAACTTGAAGTATGACGGGTATAAACATAACAACAACACAAGGAATAAGATGATGAAATATGCCGCATTTAAACTGGCAGGGGTTGCACTGTCTCTCTCTCTGGCATGGAGTTCCGCCCAGGCCGCCGCGCTGCGCGTCGCCGCGGACCCGGTGCCGCACGCCGAGATCCTTAACTACATTAAGAAGATCGATCCCAGCCTCGACCTGAAAATCGTCGAACTCACCAGCGGCGTTAACGCCAACGAACTGCTGGCCAACGGCGATGTCGATGCCAACTACTTCCAGCACGTCCCCTATCTGAAAGATCAGGAGAAAGCGCTGGGCAAAACCTTCGCCGTCGCGGCGACCGTCCATATTGAGCCGCTGGGGATCTATTCGCGCAAGCATAAAGATTTTAAATCGCTGCCCGAGAACGCCACCGTGGCGGTACCGAATAACACCACTAACCTGAGCCGCGCGCTGTTCCTGCTGCAAAATCAGGGTTTGATTAAGCTGGCGGCAAAATTTACCGACCCGGCGACCACCCTGGCGACGCCGAAAGATATCGTGGAAAACCCGAAGCACCTGAAAATCCTTGAGATTGAATCACCGCAGATCCCGCGGTCGCTGGATGACGTTGACCTGGCGGTGATAAACGGCAACTACGCGCTGGAAGCCGGGCTGGTGCCGGCCAAAGACGCGCTGGGTCTGGAGAGCGCGACCAACAACCCGTACGCCAACATTCTGGTGACAACGCCGGCGCTGGCGAACGATCCGCGCATCAAGGCGCTGGCCAAAGACCTCACCTCGCCGCAGGTCGCCGAATTTATTCGTAAGCAGTATAACGGCTCGGTGATCCCGGTAGCTCCTCAGTCATGATTGAGATTGTCGGGCTGAGTAAAACCTATGCCGGAACAGGCCGACCGGCGCTAAACGATGTCTCTCTGCAGGTGCCGAGAGGAGCCGTTTACGGCATCCTCGGCCGCAGCGGTGCAGGCAAAAGTACGCTGATACGCTGCCTGAATCTGCTGGAGCGGCCCACGTCGGGCCGCATTATTGTGAACGGGAACGATATTACCCGGATGGATAAAACCGCGCTGCGCGAGTACCGGCTGCGTACCGGCATGATCTTCCAGCACTTTAATTTACTTCACGCCCGCAGCGTCGCCGACAATGTCGCGGTGCCGCTGGAGATAGCCAAAGTGCCGAAAGCCGCCCGCCAGGCGCGGGTGGCGGAACTGCTGGAACTGGTCGGGCTGGCGGATAAAGCCGCCGCCTTTCCGTCACAGCTTTCCGGCGGGCAAAAACAGCGCGTGGGGATCGCCCGCGCACTGGCCGCGCGGCCGGATGTGCTGCTGTGCGATGAGGCCACCAGCGCCCTCGACCCCGAGACCACGGCCTCGGTGCTCAGCCTGCTGGCGGATATCAACCAAAAGCTGAACCTCACTATCGTGCTGATCACCCATGAGCTGGAAGTGGTGAAAACCCTCTGCGACCACGCGGCGCTGCTGGAGCACGGGGAGATTATTGAAAGCGGCAGAATTGCCGATTTGCTGGTGGCGCCATGGTCGCGGCTACGGCAGTCGCTGCTGCACGATCCTCAGGCAGAGCGGGATTTCCTCGCTCGCCACGGTTTTCACGGGAGGCCATTATGCGGAGTAGCATGAGTTGGGAAGATCTCTGGCCGCTGCTGCTTCAGGGCACGGTAGATACCGTTTATATGGTCGGCCTGGCGGCGCTGTTTACCGTGCTGCTCGGGCTGCCGACCGGCGTGCTGCTGTTTGTTTCACGCCGCAACGGCCTGGCGCCGATGCCGAAGCTCAACGCCGTGCTGGGCGCGATTATCAACTTTGGTCGTTCGCTGCCGTTTATCGTGCTGCTGATCGCGCTGATTCCGTTCACCCGGCTGATTATTGGCACCACTCTCGGCAGTACCGCCGCGGTGGTTCCGGTCACCATTGGCGCCTTTCCGTTCTTTGCGCGGCTGACGGAGAACGCGCTGGATGAAGTGGATTACGGGCGTATCGAGGCGATTTTATCGATGGGCGGCAATATCTGGCACGTGATCTTTAAATCGCTGCTGCCGGAAGCGCTGCCGACGCTGCTGGCAGGCATCACGCTGACCATCGTTATGCTGATCGGCTTCTCTTCGATGGCGGGCGTGATTGGCGGCGGCGGACTGGGCGATCTGGCCATTCGCTACGGCTATCAGCGCTTCAATAACGAGGTGATGTTCGGTACCGTGCTCATTCTGGTCGCGCTGGTGCAGGGCGTGCAGATGGCCGGCGACCGTCTGGTCCGCGGCCTCGCCCACCGTCGTTAACAATAAGCGGGTGGCCGCGCGCCATCCGCGATTAAAACCCGCTTTCGCGCACCAGGGTGCGTATCAGCTCCGCTGCCGGCAGCTCGCGAATCAGGCTCACTCCCTGCCCGGCCCAGTGCGCACCGTACTGACGATCTCCCTGCGCTTTCGCCGCCGATGCCAGCGCCTTCCCGGCGTCATAAGCCACGGGATAAGCCGGAATCAGCGGCGGATCGTTTATTTCACGCCAGCCGTTAACCAGACATCTCGCCGGGCGTCCGGAAATGGCCGAGGTTAAAACCGTTTGCCCATCAGACGCGCTTTTAAGGGCCTCACGGTATCCGCCATCCGTGGACGATTCAGGGCACAGCAGAAACGCCGTCCCTAGCTGCGCCCCGTCTGCGCCCAGGTTCATTACGCTGTTAATTCCCGCGCCGTCCATCACGCCGCCAGCGGCGATAAGCGGAATATCGGTATGCCGTCTTATCGTCTGAACCAGAGTAAAGGTGCTCATCTGCCCGTCGGGCGCCAGCGGATCAAAGATGCCGCGATGGCCGCCGGCCTCGTAGCCCTGCGCCACCACCATATCGATTCCCTGCTCTACGGCCAGCAGCGCCTCTGCCACGCTGGTCGCGCTCGCCAGGGTGACGATCCCCTTTTCCCGCAGTCGGCGAAGGGTTTCACGATCCGGCACGCCAAAATGAAAGCTCACCGCCGCCGGAGTCAGGTCGAGCAGCAGCTCGGCCATCCGCGGCTGCTGCTGAAAACTGAGATAAATTTCCGCCAGCGTCTCCGGCGGCAAGCTGCCAAAGCGCGCAAATTCCGGGCGCAGCCGCGCCAGCCACCGGGCTTCACGCTGCGGATCCCTTACCGCCGGGGCGTGGCAAAACAGATTGACGTTAAACGGACGGGTAGTTAAGCGCCGGGTCCGGTTAATCAGCGTTTCAGCCTGCTCTACGGTTGACGAGCCCAGCCCCAGCGAGCCGAGCGCGCCGGCCCCGCTGACCGCTGCCGCCAGTTCCGGCGTCGACACGCCGGCCATCGGCGCCTGAATAATGGGGTAATCAATATCAAGCTGCTGCGTAAGCCTGTTGCTCATGGTTTGCCCTGTTGAAATTTGTGCGTTCGGGCCATTAAAATCTCTTTTAGAGATGATAAGATCAACATTATTTTCAAATTAAGAATAAAAATATGAACCACACCACATTAGAGATTTTTAAAACGGTGGCGCAAGAGCGCAGCGTCACCCGCGCGGCAAAGCGGCTGGGGCGCGCCCAGTCCAATATCACCACCCGCATTCACCAGCTGGAAGAGGAGCTGGGCGTGGAGCTGTTTGCCCGCGGCAATAAAAGGATGCTGCTGTCCCCCGCCGGTGAACATTTTTTGGGCTACGCGCTGAAGATCCTCAGCCTGGCCGAAGAGGCCAGACAGGCGCTGCATCCGGCGACGCCGGGCGGCAATTTACGCATGGGGGCGATGGACGCCACCGCCGCCAGCCGCCTGCCGCCGCTGCTTCCCCGGTTTCGCGCGCTGTGCCCGGAGGTGACGCTCACCCTCAAAACCCAGCCCACCCGTCAGCTGACCCAACAGGTGCTGGACGCCGCGCTGGATTGCGCGCTGGTGAGCCTGCCGCAGGGAACGCCTCCGCCCGATGATCTGGAGTACGTATCCATCTTTAAAGAACAGCTGTTGCTGGTGCTTCCCGCCAGCCCACAGCGCTTTCGCTTTGCCGCCTTTGCGCAGGGCTGTACCTACCGGGCGATGGGCGAAGCGTTTCTGGCGCATTCAGAGGAGGTGGAGAGCGAGATCCAGGACGTCGGCTCCTATCACGCGATGCTCGCCTGCGTCGCCTCCGGCGGCTATGCCGGTATCGTGCCGCAGAGCGTGCTCGATACCCTGACGCTGCCCGAAGCCAGCCAGCTGCGGCCGGTTGGCCAGGCGATCACCCAGCTTATCTGGCGCAAAGGCTACGCGTCTCCCGCTCTCGAGAAAATGCGCCAGCTTCTGGAGTCAGCCTCCGACCTTTGACGCTCGCCCCGCCCCTGCCGCCACCAGCGCGGCGGCAGCCAGCAGCGCAATGGCGGCCGCGCTCAGCGAAGGATTAAACGACCCGCTGCGGTCATACAGCGTTCCGGCAACCAGCGGGCCGACGATTTGCCCGATGCCGTAGGTCGCGGTCATGGCGGCAATCATATTGAACGAAACCAGATGATTAAGCCGCCGCCCCTCGGACAGCGCGATGGTCACGGTGCCCAAAAAGGTGCAACCCACCAGCAGCGCGCTTAATATGCAAAACGGTAACGCGTGGCTCCACGCCGGGAGAATGACGCCGATTGCCTGAATCAGCAAATTAAGGGTAAACGCGCGGCGGTAGCCGAGCTTGATGACCAGCCGGTGCCAGATAAAGCAGGAGGGAACGGCGGCGAGGCCGAAAATGGCCCAGATCTGCACCGGATCGATAATGTTCAGCGAACCGCTGAGAAACAGCGGAAGATAGGTGGCGGTAATAATGTAGCCGAAGCCGGCCAGGCCATAAATCAGCAGCAGTTTCCACGCCTCCCGCACCCGCCCCTCGCCCTCCTCGCGGTGTGCGGTCGCGGCGGGTTGATAAGCGATAAGGTAGTCGGCGGGGCTCAGCAGCAGACGCAGCGCGAGAACAAAAAGCACGCCAGAGCTTATCGCGCATATCAGCCATATCTGCTGGCTGGAGAGCGCCAGCGCCTTCCCCAGGGAGATAAATTCCGCCGACAAGAATATCCCCATTCCGACGCCAGAAAAAAGCACCGGCGCGCCGTTAGGGTGCTTCATATGCTGCAGTAGCCAGAGGGAGGCGGCGATCAGCGTCACCGCGCTGAGTAATCCGGCAATTCCGCGCACCACAATAATCGCCAGGGGGGAAACCAGGAACGCCAGTAAGGCCAGGCACACCAGCGTCAACAGTGCGGAAAGCAGGCTTAGCCACCTGGCGTCCGCGGGCCTGGCTTTCGCCAGCAGCAGCGCGCCGGCCAGATAGCCGGCATAGTTCGCCGAAGCGGCAAGATTACCTTCACGCAGCGTCAGCAGCTGCTCATTGAGCATCAGCGGCAGGATCCCGGTATAGGCAAACCGGCCATAGCCCATGCCAACGATCAGCACGACCGAACCGGCCAGCGCCAGCAGAAAGGCCTTCCATTCCGGCCTGGTTGCAAAAACGTTCACCCACTCCCCTCCATTATTATTCTCAAATAGAGAATTATAACTAACAATAATTCTCTATTTATTATGATTTCGCTTACCACGATACGCAAGCAGCGCCATGCGGCAGCGCCCGGCCTGCGGGGAGAAACTTTACGGCAACGGCCGGGGGATGCTTCGGCGAGTAACGAAATGTGGAGTGAGGCGCTGGACATCCTTGTCCAGAGGGATTTAACGGTGGCTAAAAGCCAGTTTGGCAGCAAATAACATAAAGAGGCCGCCGGTTGCGCGGTCCATCCACCGAATAAATAGCGGCGTCTTTAATAGCCGAGCGGCAGAACGGCTGGTCAGGATTAACGTTAACGACCAGAGCGTCCCGATCGCCACATGGATGGCGACCAGCAGGAACGTCCAGACGATGGGCGAGTGGCCGGCCGGAATAAACTGCGGCAGGAAAGAGACGTAAAAGATCCCCATTTTCGGATTGAGCACATTGCCCATCATCCCTTTTAAAAACCAGTTACTTGCCGGCGCCGCCGCCCTGTCCTGATGAACAAAATGGCCGCGCGGCTTGAGAATTAACTGAATGCCCAGCCAGCATAAATAGGCGGCCCCGCACCATTTGAGCAGGTCATAAGCCAGCTCCGATGCCGCCAGTAGCGCCCCAAGACCGAAGGCGACCGCAGCCCCCCAGATAAAACATCCCGTATCAATGCCCAGCGCCGCCTGAAAGGCTTTTTTTCCGCCTTCAACGGTCGCGGTTCGCAGGATTAAAGCGGTATCCAGGCCTGGGGTAAGGGTGAGCAACAGGGCAGCAAAAGAGTAAGCAAGAAGGGAATCAGCAACGGACATTTTCTCTCTCCGAAAGCGAAGATTCTAGATAAAACCCGCCGCAGAGACAATCGAATAAATTCGCTTTGCCGGGCGCGTTAAAAGCTCTTTGTGACAAATGGCCGCCGCAAAAGCGGATACAGTCAATCGACCAAACCTTTATCGATACAGGCTGTTATGACGCTTAACGCTATCCGCATCGCCAGGCCGGTCACCGACCTTTCACTCAGTAGCCACATGTACTGCACAGGCCTGGGGCTGGAGCAAATCGCGCAGTTTGCCGATCATGACGGCTTTAGCGGCGTGATGGTCGGACGCCGCGATCTCGGCTGGCATCTTGAATTCACCCTCTGCCATCATCATCCGGTGAAGCCCTCTCCGGGCGAGGAAGATTTGCTGGTGCTTTATTACCCGGAAGCCGCGGAATGGCGGGAACAGTGTGCGAAAATGCTGACCGCCGGTTTTGCGCCGGTCAGCGCGTTCAATCCGTACTGGAATGTGAACGGTAAAACCTTTGTCGACGGCGACGGTTATCGCGTGGTGCTGCAAAACAGAAGCTGGCCATAGACGCTACTCCATAAGCCGGACGTCAGGATGGCGCGGGCTTGCCGCTTCGTGAAAAATATCGCCCAGCCAGCCGGGAATTTCCGCCTCCGGGAGATCGTCCGGGATGATGATCCCACGCAGCGGCGAACATTTCTGCTCGTTCAGATCGACGCGGAAAAGTAGCCAGCGTTCGCCCTGGCGCTGGACGCCAATATGGCGCCCGAATACGTCATAAATCAGCATTCCATCACCCTGCCGATCGCAGGGGATGATGGGCGGCTCATGCATGCCATTAGGCTTTGTCCTCGCGCAGCCACGGGGTCACGGTAATCCCTGTCAGCAGCCCTTCCGGGCTCAGCAGCCGCGTGACGGTTTGCCCCCACGGCTCAA
This sequence comes from Klebsiella sp. CN_Kp106, assembly GCF_040064575.1. NCBI lineage: Bacteria > Pseudomonadati > Pseudomonadota > Gammaproteobacteria > Enterobacterales > Enterobacteriaceae > Klebsiella > Klebsiella sp. CN_Kp106. The sequence continues at coordinate 17,345 of NZ_JBEAIG010000061.1, forward strand.
TGCGGTTGTCCACCAGCAGACGATAGCCTCTGGCCTTCAGCGCGTCGGTGGCGGTGTTGATATCGCGCACTTCAAACTCGACCCACGCCTGCGGCACCGGCAGATAGTCAGGCCAGAGATCGGCGTCAAAGCAGGAGCGCGCCGCCTGCGCCAGCGGCCACAGGGCAAAATGTTTTACCCCGCCGATGGCGTCATGTTCGGTCAGCAGATACTCTTCGTTACCGGGCATCGGTTTTAGCGGCAGGCCCAGCGCAGCCACATAAAACTCCCTGCTGGCCGGCGTCGATTGCGTTATCGGCCCAAAGCCGGCGACAAAAAGCACATCCATACCGTCTAAATCGTATTCCATACTCTCTCCTGTCATTATCCGTGATGCGTTAACAGATTTTATACTCTGCCGCGCACGACTTGCCCAGAATCCTCTTTTCTCATGACTATTTTTAGTGCGTTTGCCTGAATCATTGAGAAAACGCATGCTCTGCTCGTTGCGCCCGACGGCGCTGCGCTATGCTTAGCTTCCCTTTGGTTTTCAATACTTCGCGTTATGACCACTTCCGCCAGCACCACTCAGCTTAATCTGCGTATTATTTCTATCGTTGTTTTTACCTGTATCTGCTATCTCTCTATTGGCCTGCCGCTCGCCGTACTGCCGGGCTATATCCACTATCAGCTGGGCTATAGCCCCTTTATCGCCGGCGTGGTCATCAGCCTTCAGTACATCTCAACCCTGATCAGCCGCCCGCATGCGGGCCGCTACACCGATATCTGGGGGCCGAAAAAAGTCGTCAGTCGGGGGATTGTTTGCTGCCTGCTCAGCGGTCTCTTCACGCTGCTCGCGGTCTTGCTGCAATCCTCGCCGCCGCTGGCCGTTGCCGCGCTGTTGGTGGGGCGCATTTTCCTCGGCGTCGGGGAAAGTTTTACCGCCACCGGCGCGACCCTGTGGGGGATCAAAACCGTCGGTGCGATTCACACTTCGCGAGTGATCTCGTGGAACGGCGTGGCGACCTACGTCGCCATGGCGGTCGGCGCCCCGCTGGCTGTCATGCTTAACGGCTATTTTGGCATCAGCGGATTTGCCACCGTGGTGATCCTGGCGGCGGCGGTTGGCCTGCTCTATGCCCGTACGCGGCAGGACGTCAGCGTGACGGCGGGGATCAGAGCGCCGTTTCATGTGGTGGCGCGCAAAATCTGGCCCTACGGGCTGGGGCTGGCGCTGGGTACCGTCGGTTTTGGGGTTATCGCAACCTTTATTACCCTCTACTTCTCCGCCCATAGCTGGCAAGGCGCGGCGTTTACCCTCTCCCTGTTCAGCATCGGTTTTATCTGCATCCGCCTGATCCTGGGCAACACCATTACCCGCTACGGCGGCGTGCGGGTATCGTTAATCTGTTTTGCGATCGAATGTATCGGCCTGCTGATCATCTGGTCGGCCTCCTCGGCGTGGATGGCCGGAATGGGCGCCTTTCTCACCGGCTCGGGCTTTTCGCTGGTCTTCCCGGCGCTTGGCGTGGAAGCGGTGAAACAGGTTGAAGAACAGAATCAGGGCACCGCGCTGGGCACCTATTCGGCCTTTCTCGATCTGGCGTTGGGATTAACCGGCCCGGTCGCCGGGTGGGTGGCCGGTTATTACGATCTGGAGACTATTTATTTGTTGGCGGCGGCGGTGGTCGCACTGGCATTTATCTTGATTTTGCGCATTTACCTGCAACAACGCGCTGCTTTACCGCGAACCTGAGGAAGCATCGTCGAAAGATAACCGGCGCAAATATGGGTAAAAAATTAATCAATAATTGACGGCAATTCAGCTTCCGTGCCACCATCGCCTCAGCGTCCGGCAAGCGGCGCGATGGTGGTACGGGTGAATATCAGAGACCGCATGTTTAAGGTCCATGCCCGTCCGCAACCTGATTCTGGCGGGAATAAAGACATGCACCAAAGTTTTAATCAGCGCGTTCATTTCTATTACTGCATTCTGGTGGCGCTGAAAATACACGCAAAATCGAAGAAATCAGGCGGTGTCCGCGGGAAAAATAATTTCCTGCTCAAGTGGCTGCGTAAAGCGCAGGACAACAATATATTCCACCCGGATATTACCAGCGAGATCGAATGGCTGCGCGGCAAAATCATTCAGGCCGGCTACGATACCGACCTTGAACCCATGCTCGATTTTGTCTACGCCACCGCCAAACGCGCGGAAGATCTTAAGAACGCCGACTGATTCACGCCCGAGCCGCCTGGCCCGGGCGTTGTACTTTAGCGTTTGTTACGGTGCGTCAGGAGATAGACTGCCGGGATCACCAGCATCGAGAGCAGCGGCGCGGTGATCATCCCGCCGATCATCGGCGCGGCGATACGCTGCATCACCTCCGATCCGGTGCCCCCTCCCCACATAATCGGCAGCAGTCCGGCCATGATTGTCGCCACGGTCATCACTTTCGGGCGCACGCGCAGCACGGCCCCTTCATGAATAGCCTCGTTGAGCGCGCGATCGTTCAGCTCGGAGCGGCGTTTCGCGATCGCCTGGTTCAAATAGAGCACCATAATCACCCCGAACTCCGCCGCCACGCCGGCAAGCGCAATAAAACCCACGGCGGCGGCTACCGACAGGTTGTAGCCCAGCAGCCAGAGCAGCCAGACGCCGCCGATCAGCGAAAACGGCAAAGTTCCCATAATCAGCAGAGCGTCTTTAACGCGGCTGAAAGTGACGTAAAGCAGGATAAAGATAATCATCAGGGTAAACGGCAGCACGATTTTCAGCTTCGCGGTGGCGCGCTCAAGGTACTCATACTGCCCGGACCAGGTCAGCGAGATGCCTTCCGGCAGCCTGACCCGTTTGCCGACCTCGCTCTGCATTTCATCAACTGCGGATTTTAAGTCGCGCCCGCGAATATCCACGTAGATCCAGTCCGACAGGCGGGCGTTTTCGCTTTTCAGCATCGGCGGGCCGTCGGTAATGGTGATGTCCGCCAGTTCCGAGAGCGCTACCTGCGCCCCGCCGCTGGTCACTACCGGCAGATCGCGCAGCTTTTGCAGCGAGTCGCGCATTTCTCGCGGGTAGCGGACGCCGATCGGGTAACGTTCTCGCCCCTCGATGGTTTCGCCGATGTTATCGCCGCCGACGACGCTGGCGACGATTGACTGCAGCTCCTTCACCGACACGCCGTAGCGGGCGGCTTTCACCCGGTCGATAGCGATATCGATATAGCGGCCGCCGTCGAGGCGTTCCGCCAGCGCCGACGTCACCCCCGGTACGCTACGCACGATGCGCTCAATCTCTTCGGCGGTCTTTTCGATCTCCGCCAGATTGTTACCGTTCACTTTGATGCCGACCGGGCTTTTGATGCCGGTCGCCAGCATGTCCAGGCGATTACGGATCGGCGGTACCCAGACGTTGGCTATCCCCGGTACCTTCACCGTATTGTCGAGCTCCTCGATCAGCTTATCCATGGTCATGCCGGGCCGCCATTCGCTTTTCGGCTTGAACTGAATCGTGGTTTCCAGCATGGTCAGCGGCGCCGGGTCGGTAGCGCTGTCCGCCCGCCCGGCCTTGCCGAATACGCTTTGCACTTCAGGAATGGTCTTGATCAGACGGTCGGTCTGCTGCAGCAAGCGTCCCGCTTCGCGGCTGGAGATCCCCGGCAGCGTGGAGGGCATATACAACAGGTCGCCCTCGTCAATTTGCGGCAGAAATTCGCTGCCGAGCTGCGCCAGCGGCCACAGCGTGGCAACCAGCAGCAGGCCCGCCGCCGCCAGCGTCGCCTTCGGCCACTGCAAAACTTTATCCAGCAGCGGCTCATAGGCGCGAATCAGCCAGCGGTTGAGCGGATTGGCGGTTTCATCAGGAATTTTGCCGCGAATAAAGTAGCCCATCAGCACCGGCACCAGGGTGATCCCGAGTCCGGCGGCCACCGCCATCGAATACGTTTTGGTGAAGGCCAGCGGCGAGAACATCTTGCCCTCCTGCGCCTCGAGGGTGAACACCGGAATAAACGACAGGGTGATAATCAGCAGGCTGCAAAACAGCGCAGGCCCCACTTCCGACGCCGCGTGCTGGGCAATCTGCCAGTAGTCGGCGGAGGACGGCTGGCGTTCAGGGTGCTCGTGCCGCCACTGCTCCAGTACCTTATGCATATTTTCTATCATCACGATTGCCGCATCGACCATGGCCCCGATGGCGATCGCAATCCCGCCTAGCGACATCATATTGGCGCTGACGCCCTGATAGTGCATCACAATAAACGCGCCAAGGATCCCCAGCGGCAGCGTGATCATCGCCACCAGAGCGCTGCGGAAGTGGAACAGAAACAGCGAGCAGACTACCGCCACGACGATAAACTCCTCAATGAGCTTATGGGTCAGGGTCTCGACGGAGTTTTTAATCAGCTGCGAACGATCGTAGACCGGAACAATCTCCACGCCTGCGGGCAGGCTTTTTTGCACTTCCGCCAGTTTGGCCTTTACCGCGTTAATGGTGCTGAGCGCGTTTTTACCCGAGCGCATAATGATTATCCCGCCCGCCACCTCGCCCTGGCCGTTGAGCTCGGCGACGCCGCGCCGGATCGCCGGTCCCCGGCGCACGCTGGCGACGTCGGAGAGCAGCACCGGCACGCCGCTGCGCGCAGCGATAACCACCTGGTTAAAGTCGTCGATGGACTTCAGGTAGCCGGTGGTGCGCACCATATATTCGGCTTCGCCCAGTTCGAGCACCGAACCGCCCCCTTCCTGGTTGGCGCTCTGGATCGCGCTAATCACCTGCTCGTGGGTGACGTTCAGCGCCCGCAGCCGGTCAGGATTAAGGATCACCTGATACTCTTTGACCATTCCGCCGACGCTGGCCACCTCCGAAACATCCGGCACGGTTTTCAGTTCATATTTGAGGATCCAGTCCTGAATCGCCCGCAGATCGCCGAGGCTATGCTGGCCGCTTTTGTCGGTAAGCACATATTCAAACACCCAGCCGACGCCGGTGGCATCCGGCCCCAGCGACGCTTTCGCTTCCGGCGGCAGGCTGCTCTGGACCTGGCTCAGGTACTCCAGCACGCGGGAGCGCGCCCAGTACGGGTCCGTTCCATCATCAAACAGCACATAGACATAAGCATCGCCGAACATCGAAAAGCCGCGCACGGTTTTCGCTCCCGGCACCGACAGCATGGTGGTGGTCAGCGGGTAGGTCACCTGATCTTCGACAATCTGCGGCGCTTTCCCCGGATAGCTCACGCGAATGATCACCTGGGTATCAGAGAGATCCGGCAGCGCGTCCAGCGGCGCCTGCTGTACCGACCAGACGCCCCAGGCGGCCATAATCAGCGTCGCCAGCAATACCAGCAGACGGTTGCGCAATGACCAGCGGATAACGGCGGCAATCATGGCTGCTCCTTAGCGCCGTTCAGCGGCATCATTGAGGTGACTCGCGCCCCTTCATCGGTCAGGACGAAGTGAAACATCACCGACTCGCCGGGCCGCATCTGTTCCCGCAGCTGCGGCGTAATAGCAAAATCCATGATCATTGCCGGCCATTTCAGCGCCGGTACCGGCTGGTGCGCAATGGTTACCGCCTCATCGCTCACGGCCTTAATAACGCCCTGCGCTGAGTAGCTTTTTGCCTCCTCCTCTTGCCCGGCCATTTGCGGCAGCGCGCTGCGCAGGCTGGCTTCGGAGTCAATCAGGAACTGCCCGGAAGTCACCACCTTTTGGCCCGCTTCGAGGCCGGATTTAATCTCAACCAGACCATTCTGCGTTCGCCCTGCGGTCACCTCAACCGGACGGAAATGCCCTTCGCCGTCGGCGATCAGCACCCGATTGCTGGTGCCGGTGGCAATTAATGCCTCTTCCGGAATAGCCAGAACAGCGCTCTCCTGCTGCGCCTCAGCCAGCTCAACGTTCAAATACATGCCCGGCTTGAGCCGATGCTGCGGATTATTCAGCACTACGCGGGCTTTCAACGTACGGGTGGTGGCTTCGAGGTCGGGAAGCAGTTCGCTGACGGTTCCCTGAAACGCCATACCGGGCCAGCTGCCGGTGGTGGCCGTCACCTTACTGCCTTCGCGCAGCAGGCTGGCCTGGCTTTGCGGGTAATCAATCACGATCCAGACCGGATCGAGGCTGGCCAGCTCGAACAGCGGTTGGGCTGTCGTGACCTGCGCGCCGGTGCGCACATCCAGCTTGCTGACGTATCCATCGTGCGGCGCGCGCACCGTCATGCGGGTTTGCGGTTGACCGCTGCGCTCAACGCTACGGATAACCGCTTCCGGCATAAACTGCAGCCGCAGGCGGTCGCGGGCCGCGGCGGTCAGCCCGCTATCGCCCAGCCGCCTCACCGCCAGATACTCCTGCTGCGCCGCCGCCCACTGCGGGATCCACAGCTCCGCCAGCGCCTCGTTCTTTTTCACAAACTGCTGGGAGGCGTTGACGTAAAGTTTCTCAATCAGACCGCTGGCCAGCGCCGGTACCGTTTCAACGCCCCGCTCATCAATGGCCACGGTAGCAAAAGCATTGAGCTTCAGCGCCAGCGTCTGGCGGGAGACGTTCGCCGTACGGACGCCAAGGTTTTGCTGCTGGCGGGCGCTAATCTGCACGCCCCCGGCGTCTTCTCCCGCGCCTTCATCGGCGAAACGCGGCACCAGATCCATATCCATAAACGGCGATTTACCCGGTTTATCAAAGCGCGTAGCGGGGGCCATTGGATCATACCAGTACAGCACTTTGCGACCCGTTTCCGCCTGGCCGCCGCCAGCGGAGGGCATCGGCGCGCTTCGCGAACCCAGCCAGTAGCCGCCCGCGGCGGCAAGGGCGACGGCCAGCGCCACAAGGGTAAGAGCAGATTTAAGCTTCATTATTTAACATCCTGTGGAATAAGGTAGCGAATAGCGGCCCACGCATCGGCAAGCGCTTTCTCCGCATTGTTGCTGGCAATTTCTCCGCTCAGGAGATCGCGACGGGCGGCGAGCAGCTCAGGCAGCGCGGAGCTACCGCCCCGATACTGGGCATTGACGAGACTCACCTTCTTGCGCAGCAGCGGCAGCACCTCGCTTTGCTGGCGATCGTAAATGGCTTTCGCGGCGTTATATTGCGAAATCAGCTGATACTGCTGCGCCTGATGTTCGCGCATCAATAACGTCAGCCGATCGTTGGCTTCATAGGTACGGGAGACGTCCGCTGCGTGGTCTTTGTCCTGACGTTTGCCCTGAAAAATAGGCATATCGACGGTAAACATGACCCCCACCATGTCGTCATAATCATCACCGCGTCGGGCGTAATAAACCTCAACGCCCACGTCGGGGATCGCCGCGACTTCCGACTGACCTGATTTCGCTTTCGCCAGATCGGCTTCTCTGGCGGCCTGGATCACTTCCGGGTGAAGTTTAATCCCGGCCATTAAGTCGGCTTCGTCGGCAGGCAGACGTTCAATGCGCGGCAGCGGGCCGGAGATATCGCGGACCTCCTTCCCGGTGAGCTGCAATAGGCGTGCCTGGGCGATCTGTACATCGCGGCGGGCATTATCCTGCTCATTTTTCATCGCATTCAGCGCCAGCTGAACGTCCAGCACGCTGCTGGGACTGGCGCTGGCGCTGCTGACGCCGGCCTTTTGTACGTCGATTTGCCGGGACGTTTCGCTAATCAACGTCTGCACCGAGCGCAGCGACTTCTGCGCCAGCGCCAGCGCCAGCCACGCCTGGGCGGTTTCCCGCTGCAGCCGGGCACGAATCACATCGGCATTAGCGGCGGTCTGGCGCGCCTCGGCGGTAATGGAGTCGGCTTTCCGTTCACGCTTGGTACTGCTGACGTAGTCCTGCATCACGCCAACTCTTTGCATGGTCATCCCCTCGCGGGTGAGACGGCCGGCGTTATTGCCGCCCAGCGGGACGTTTTCAATACCAAATTTCAGCTTCGGATCGGGGAGCTGCATCGCAGAATCCGCCATATTCTTCAAAGCGTTAACCTGATGATCGTTGGCGGAGAGCTCGGCGGAGTAGTTTTCCGCCGCCGACAGGGCCTCAGAAAGCGTCGTTGCCCAGCCGTTGGTGGACATCAGCGACAGTAAAAGAGGCAGCCCGCAGGCCGCCTTATTGAAGATGTGCATAATGACTCCGGAATTATCGCGCGGTAATTGAAACGATCGCGTAGCCGGAGTCGGTCTGGCGGAAGGTGAAATCGACCTGCTCTCCCACCGCCAGCTTTTTATCGTGGTTATCAGCGAGCGCAAAGCTCATGGTCATCGCCGGCCAGTTCAGCTCGGTAACCGGAGAGTGGGCAATCACGACGGCATCGTCGCGCCAGGCTTTAATGACCCCGCTGGCCGAATAAAGCGTGGCGGAATCATCCGCCTTCTTCATCTCCGGCATATCCGCCATGGAGGACATGGTGTGATGGTGCATCGCGGCGTCTTCCGCGCTGGCGGTAAATGCGCTGAAGGAAAAGGTCAGTACGCTGGTAATAAGCAGAAAAATAGAGGTCGAACGCATAATAAAGTCTCCGAAAAAAACATAAAGTCGCCCGCAGACCGGGCAGATCTGATGGATGTTTTTAACGGTGCGTTATTCCCTGAAACGGCAGAAGCGTATCTCAACCGGCGGACCGGTGACCGGCGGCGTGCGCCAGTCCATACGTTCAGCGCAGGTCTCCTGCTGCGGGGAAACCACGAGTAGCGCGGTTTCGGAGGGGAGCGCGTTCAGCTGTAGAGAGGTTAAGGAGTTAGGCTGCGCGGTATCGGGGTCGCAGTGCTTCTCACAGATAACTTTCTGGCCGACGTTTTCCATGCCGGGCATGTTCATCATGCCATCGACAATATGGTGAATCTGCACCTGCGGCGCCGCGGGCTGCTGCTGGCCGCCATGGTGCGCCGCGACGGCGAGCTGAAGGTTGAGCAGTAACCAACAGGCAATAACAAGCCCTGCGCGGATACGAAGCCGGCGCCGGGTTGCTTGTTTAAATAATGCCTGTAGTGACTGAATCATAGTGATATTCGCAATTAGACGACCGCTGGATTAAATCATACTCACTGCAAGAATTAAACGATATTTCAAAGAGAAAACTCCAGGTTAAATAGAATGAAGTTTCTCTATAAATATTTACACCAAAAAGGGATATCAGTATTTGACCTTCCCCTTGGGGGAAGGTGTATAGCCGGCGGATAATGTATTTAATAAATAGCAAAAATGTTATTTATATGTAATTAGCAAAAGTGAACGCGATTATTATTCCAGCACCAACGTATCGCCGGTTGCCGGCGCGCTACTCTCCGCTAGCCACCAGCGCCCCCATGAACCGGTGCAGTGGCAGGCCATCACCTCCTCAACCTTCTGCTGGCGCAAGAATTGTCTAAGCTGACGAATTGCCCACGGCGGCGCGCTGCGCAGATGAAGACCGCCGATGATGGCGTATACCTGCTGGATGCCGGTGATCTTCTGGCAGTGGCGAACGGTATTGATCAATCCGCGATGTCCGCAGCCGCAGATAATGACTAACCCTCGCGTCGAGCGGTAGATCAGGACGCCTTCATCGACAATATAGTCCTCACCCTGGGATTGACCCGTCAGGAGGCCATAGGCACGCGGGTGAGCGACCGTAATCTCACCGGACCACAGCAGTCGTTCGCCGATCGCCACCGGCTCGCGGCTGTACTCCATGCGGTGGCGGGAGTAGTCGATATCTCGCGACAGCTTTTTGACTTTCCAGTTGCGTCCTGCGAGAGATAACGCCGAGTAGCGGGTGAGTCCAATCTGCGGATGACAAATAATACGGCTGTTGTCCGGTAGCCACGGCACCCCGCCGCAGTGATCGTAATGTCCATGGGAGAGCACCGTGGCGGTAAGGTCAGATAAAGAGACGCCCATACGCTGCGCATTATGAAGAAACGTGCCGTCTGGCCCGGTATCAAACAGCACGCGGCTGGTTTCATCCTCCACAAGCAGGCTTAATCCGGGTTTCGCCTGCAGCAGGCTGTCCTGCCCCTTGCCGAGCCGGTTTTCGAGTAACACCTTAATGATTAACGCCATTTAATGACCATCCCCCTTGGTTTGCGACGCCTACTGTAGCCAACCGCTGGCGGGGATGCCGTGATGAACCCTGCATAAGATAAAGTGACAGCGTCACAACAAAGTAACATATTGATTCTGTTTAGTTGCCAGATAAGCATTGCCGTCTATGCTGATGAACGAGTTTCTCTTAACCGGAGCGCGCTATGGCAGACTGGAATCCTTCACTTTATTTGCAGTTCGGCGCTGAGCGTACGCGGCCCGCCGCCGAGCTTCTCGCCCGCATCGCCCACCATCCCGCCACGCTGGCCGTTGATCTGGGCTGCGGACCTGGCAACAGTACCGCTCTACTGCGCGATGCCTGGCCAGATGCCACGATTATCGGCGTTGATAATTCTCCGGCCATGCTGGAAGAGGCCTCCCGGCGGCTACCGGACTGCCGGTTCGTCGAGGCGGATATCACTGCGTTTCGCCCCGAGCGGCCGGCGGACGTGATTTATGCCAATGCTTCGCTGCAGTGGCTCACGGATCATCAGCGCCTTTTCCCTCATCTGGTCAGCAATCTTGCGAAAAACGGCGTACTGGCGGTGCAAATGCCGGTGAACTGGCAAGAGCCCTCGCACGTGCTGATGCGTCAGGTTGCTGAAGAGCTGGGGCATCCGGCCAGTGGGCGGCAGCCGCTGCCGGATGTGTCGGAGTATTACGATATGCTGACCACCAGCGGCTGCGAGGTGGATATCTGGCGCACCACCTACCATCACCCGCTGGCATCGCACCAGGCCATTATTGAATGGCTACAGTCAACGGGCCTGCGACCGTTTTTACAACCGCTTGATGAACAGCAGCGCCAGGCGTTTCTCGGACGCTATCTGGAGCGGCTGAAACAGCACTATCCGTTACAGTGTAACGGAAAGGTACTGCTGCGATTTCCGCGCCTGTTTATCGTCGCGCGCCGCTAGCGCCATCGGAGTGTAAAAAGAGGGAGAGAACGCTACGGCGCAGGAAGCAGGCGCCGTAGGCCAGGTTTACCAGGACAGATGATGGACCAGAGAGAGATCCCATGCGGTGGCCAGCAGCGAAAGAAACATGATGAGGTTCACAACCGTCTCTATGCGTTTTTCCATTTTGTTACTCCTGAGTCGTTTCCCCTGTTTTACAGGGGAAATCTTAATAACTTCTTAATCTCAGATTTTCAGAGCGTCACGCGGTAACGAACATAGTCATCGGCGGGCGTAAATTCATCATACAGACGCCGGGCCGGATTATCAGTACGAGTGTGCCAGTACAGCCGCGACCACCCTTTCTCTTTCCCTTCCGCTTGCAGCGCCTGCATCAACGCCCTGGCGATGCCTTTTCCGCGCATCGGCGGGGCAACAAACAGATCTTCCAGATAGCAAACAGGCGTCTTTACCCAGGTGCCTTCGTGAAGGACACAAATCGCAAATCCAGCGATGTTGCCATCCGCCAGGGCAACCCGGCCCAGCATGGGAGAAGCGGAATCAAGCATCCGCTGCCAGGTATATTCCGTGACGTCGGATGGCTGCGGGCTACCGTAGAAACGGGTATAGCCTTCCCAAAGCTGTAGCCACTGCGCTTTGTCCTGCTGGCTCACTTCACGAATTTCAATGACCATGGGTCTCATCCCTCGTTTGGATAAGCCATTATTTTCCAGTCAGATAATTAGTTCAACCGCCGGGGGCACAATTCATCTTTTTCTCTTAATTGCCCCTGTTTCCGCTGCCGGACGAAATGGGCACAATCTTTCAGACCTGCGTTTATAAAAAAACACGTAAGTATGTTGTAACTAATTAGAGTGCCAAACTAACCCGGCAGCTGCCGGGTTGAGAGTGATGCTCCATCGCTTCAGGAATGTGCCCGGATGAGTGCCGGGCGGCGGCTGACGCCTTACCCGGCCGACACAATCGACGCTATTCTGGTCGTCCGTCAGCGGGCTTTAGAGTATCAGCATAATGGCTTAACGGCGGCGCGCATGCCGTCGCGCAGAATAGCATCCAGATCCTGCGTGACCCGATCAACCAGACCCGGCACTTTCGTCAGGTCCTGCTCCCAGTGGGATTCAACGGACAGTACGGCTTTTACCAACTCGCCGGTGGTGATTTGCGCATCCCGATGCTGGGCCCATAGCGCCTTATAGCTCTCCATCCATTCGGCATCATCCTGAACCGGATAGTTCTCACCGTTACGCTCGCCGCGATAAAAGGCGATCAGCGCCGCCAGCGCAAAGGTCAGGCGCGTCGGGAGAGCCCCCTCTTTCTTCTGGCCCGCCAGCAGCTGCGGCAGAATGCGGGTACGATATTTAGTCATGCCGTTCAGCGCGATAGACAGCAGCTGATGCTTGATGTACGGGTTACGGAAACGACCGGTTACCGCGCTGGCGAAGGACGCCAGCTCATCGCGCGGCAGATCGAGAACCGGAATAATCTCCTGATAAATCGCCTTCTCGACGAATGAGCAGATTTCCGCATCGTTCATCGCTTCGCCCACCGTATCCAGGCCTGCCTGGAAGGCGACCGGCACCAGCGCGGTGTGCGCGCCGTTAAGAATGGCCACTTTACGCTCTTTGTACGGTTTAATATCGTCAACAATCAGCACATTAAGCGGTAGCTTATCGAGGCGCAGCTCGGCGGCCAGGGATTTCGGCCCCTGAATGACAAACAGGTAGAAATGTTCGGCGGTATCGAGGAAGCCGTCTTTATACCCCAGTTGCTCTTCAATCTGCGCGGCTTCATCGCGCGGATAGCCGGTCACAATACGGTCTACCAGGGTGGAGCAAAACGCGTTGGCTTCATCCAGCCATGCCACAAACGCTTCCGGCAGCGCCCACTCCTGCGCATAGCGCAGCACCAGTTCCCGCAGCGCTTCACCGTTATAATCAATCAGCTCGCAGGGAACGATGACCCAGCCTTTATCCGCCGCGCCGGAGAAATGGCTGTAGCGTTCAAACAGCAGGCGGGTCAGTTTTGCCGGATAGCTTACCGCAGGCGCATCGTCGAAGCGGTCGCCCGCGTGGTAGCTAATACCCGCTTCGGTGGTATTGGAAAACACAAACCGCATATCCGGGTTGTGCGCCAGCCGCAGCAGTTCATCGTAATCCGCATAGGCGCTGATTTCGCGGTTTACCGAGCGAATCAGACGCGCATCGCTGACCGCTTCCCCTTTCTCGTTCAGGCCGCGAATAATCGTGGTGTAGAGGCCATCCTGGGTGCTGAGCGACGGCGGGAATGAGCTCTCAATCGGACGCACGATCACCACCCCGGCATTCAGGTCGGTATGCTCGTTCAGCAGATCGATCTGCCAGTCGATAAACGCGCGCAGGAAGTTACCTTCGCCAAACTGAATGATACGTTCAGGGTACTGCGCGCCCGGGAAATCGCGACGGTTTAGTGTTTTCACAAGGGTTCCCTCATAGAGTAGTCATACAACCTGAGTAATTGGTCCAATAAGTTATCAGGTTTTTACGCAAGTGAAACCCTGTTTTGATCAAAGCTGTATGCAATATAAAATTTATGACAGAAATTTATAGAACAGCGATGTTGCCGTCAGCTCGCCGTCGGGCATCAGCGCATAGCGTGGAATTTCCCCGGCTTTTTCCCAACCACACTGTACATAAAAGTTTTCTGCTCCGCTGCCGGTCGCCGTATCCAGCACCAGAACGCTCTTACCCTGCTCGCGCGCGATGGCTTCCAGTCGGGACATCAGCGCATTCGCCAGCCCCTGACGCCGCGCATTTTGGTGAACCAGAAGTTTGGCGACATCGGCGCGGTGCGGCTGGTTTTCCGGCTGGTCGGTAATCAGCTGCACCGTACCAACAAGCCGCTGCTGCGCATCCGCTGCGGCGAGAACAATGCGCTCACCGGCGGCGACGCTCTGCGCCATTCGCAGCCAGAACGCCGTCGCGGTTTCCGGGGAAAAAGGCAGCATAAAGCTCACCGAGGCCCCGCCGTTGACGCAGCTGACGAGAATGTCGGTTAATTCAGGAAGGTGTTCAAGAATATCGTCACGCGACAGCGTGCGCAGAGAAAAGGATGTGGTCATAGGTAACTCCTTGAAATTGACCACATCACTATGTTTTTAACTTATATTTAACACAAGCGGAATTACCATCGTATTTTCTTATGTACGATTCAGACCATTTCTTGCGTAAAAATACGATTGCGTCCGGCTTTTTTTGCCCGAATCATAGAATCATCGGCGACCATGAGCAGCTGGTTGAACAGATCCGTTATTCTGGCTGAACCCGGCGCCCGGCTCTCCAGCCCCATGCTGATGGTCAGCTGGATCCTGTTTTGCCCCCAGGTGAAGGTTTGCGACTCGATGCCCTGGCGAATTTTTTCCGCCAGCAGCACTCCGTCTCGCGCGGATGAGGTCAGCGCCGCGACGGCAAACTCTTCCCCACCAATACGCGCCACCATGCCCTCTTCACCCACCAGCTGCCGCACCTGCTGCGCAAACTGGGCCAGCATACAATCGCCGCACTCGTGGCCCCAGCGATCGTTAACCTGCTTGAAGCCGTCGATGTCGAGCACCATCACGGTGAGCAGCTCGTTTTCCGCGATCGGCTGACGTTTCAACGCTTCGCTTAGCCCGGAGCGAGAATAGACCCGGGTCTGGAAGTCGAAATCAGCGCGCAGGGCCAGCTGTTTGACCAGGTTATTAATCGCCTCAACGCTGGAAGCGACGATGATGGGGCTGATCAGCATCGCAGCAATCCCCAGGCGCGTTGAAAACAGCTGCCACGGCTGCATCCGGGTATCGGGGGAGAGATGGATAAGCGAGTTCGCCACCAGCAGAATTTCGCTAATCCCGGTAATAAAGGTCAACAGGCAGGTTAACGGTAGCGGATAGCGAATCGCGCACCAAATCAGCGCCGGTAACGGGAAGGTTATGCTCCCGGCCCCGCCCACCGCCACGCCGAGCACAATCGACAGCACCAGCGCAATCGCCGGCAACAGCTGACGCAGGCGAAAACGCCCGAACGCCGAAGGGAGCGTGAGGGTTAAAATGAACGGCAGGATCAGCACAGCAGTCGAAAACTGTTCGCTAAACCAGTCCGCCAGTTGGGGAATAAACGTGGCGCGTTCCACATCTACCGAACCCAGCGCCCCGACGGCCGCGCAGAGCAGCGCCGCCAGCAGACAGTAGCAAAACAGGCTTAGCGCATTTATCGGTCCCGGCATCGAATCAGCCCGGCGCTTATCCCACAAAATGAGCTGCGCCAGGGTGACGATAAAAACGATATTGGAGAAGTTGATCAGAAAGGAGGCGAACCCCATTCCCCAACGAGATGTTAAACCGTCATATACCAGCATGGCGGCAAAACAAACGGCGTAAAAATAGCTGCGATTTAGCCAGATATAACGCGCAAAAATCCCCGCCATTACCGCGTTCAGCGGCCAGAAGAACGACAATTCTTGTACCAGACGCAGCATCGCGCCAAAGAAATGCAGTAGTAGCGTTAAAGTGAACAACACCAGCGCATCACGCACGGGCTGTTCCTCACGAAACAGCGTGAATGACCGAATCGACAGTGGAGACATTCATGATTATCCGTCTAATTGTTTCAGGCAATTATTATGTTAATAATTAGTAAGCGGTTCATCATATCATGAGAATAATTATCAGGCATATACCGCCGCCCGATGAATTACGGTCTGCTGCGGTCCGGCGAATTCATCTGGATCACCAGCCAGTGGTGAATCACCTGCACCACGTAGCGCTGCTCTTCGTCGCTGAGGCCGCGCCCCCGCGGGATCGCGTGCCACTTTTCCAGACAGCCGCGACAGCAGGTCGCGGTGGCATGCTGGGCGATAAACACCGGATGTCCGCGCATCGGGGTCTGCTTACCGTCGTTAGGAATTTGCGCAGGGGCCAGCCGACTGGCGATAAAGTCCGCCGCGTGCTGGTCGATAACCTCCGCGCCCTTATCATAACAATACTTCCGTTCTTTCACGCCGAGGCGAAAACGGGAGCGAAAAGTGGAGCGCTGCAGGCGGGCAAACAGGTTTTCTATGGGCACCATCAGAATACCGACCTCCCCAGTTTTTGAGTGAGTTTTTCCAGTAAAGCGATCCCGGCCAGCGAGTTCCCGGCGTCATCGAGCTCCGGGCTCCAGACCGCAATCGCCATCTCCTGCGGAACGATGGCCACAATCCCGCCGCCGACGCCGGATTTCGCCGGTAAACCGACGCGCCACGCAAACTCACCGGCGTTCTGATACATGCCGCTGGTCATCATCAGCGCGTTGACCTGCCGCGACTGAATGGGGGCGATAACCGGCGTCTCAAGGTGCGGAGCGATACCTCGGTCGGCAAGAAACAGAAAGGTGCGCGCCAGCTCTACGCAGCTCATCTCCAGCGAACAGTAGTGGAAATAGTTTTGCAGCACCGTGGCGACATCGTTATGGAAATTACCGAAGGATTTCATCAGCCAGGCTATCGCGGCATTGCGCGCCGAATGGTCGAACTCCGAGCGGGCAACCACCGGGTCATAGGCGATATCGCCCACACCGCTCAGACGACGCACGATTTCCAGCATCCGCTGGCGAGGCGCGCTGAGACGACTTTGCAGCATATCGCAGACCACCAGCGCCCCGGCATTAATAAACGGGTTGCGCGGTTTGCCTTGTTCAATTTCCAGCTGCAACAGCGAGTTGAAAGGCTGGCCGGAGGGATCTTTACCCACCCGCTGCCAGATCTCCTCTTCCTGATAGTGGTTCATCGCGACCACCAGGCTCAGGACTTTCGAGATAGATTGGATAGAGAAGCGCTCGTGCGCGTCGCCGGCGCTGTAGTGCTGACCGTCGACCGTACAGATAGCCACGCCGAGCTTATCGCCGCTGACGCTGGCCAGCGCCGGAATATAGTCCGCCACTTTACCGCGACCAATTAGCGGCCTGACTTCAGCCAAAATGGCATCGAGCATTGCGTTATTCATTACCGTCGCCACGCGCGGCTCCTTGCCAACAACAAAATTCGGGCGGTAATTATAGGCGCACGGGACGCGAAGAAACAGCCTCTTTCTCGCCCTCGCGTCGCCAGGGGGATGGTTCGCTCGTCAGCGGGGCGCCTGCCCGGGCTACCAAACCCGCAAATCGCACGAATCGGTAGCCCGGGAAAGGCGTTAACCGCAACCCGGGGATTTTTCCGCAGGCTAGCGGCGATCTCTCCAGACGGTCTGCACGTTGCAGAATTCATGCAGACCAAAATGGGAGAGCTCGCGGCCAAATCCGCTTTTCTTCACGCCGCCGAACGCCACGCGGGCATCGCTGGCGCAGTAGCCGTTGATAAACACTCCGCCGCACTCCAGCTCATCGGCAAAACGCTGGGCCTGCGCTTCACTGGTGGTGTAAACCGTTGCTGAAAGGCCAAATTCGCTGTCATTAGCCAGCGCCAGCGCGTGATCGGCATCGCGGGCTTCGGTAATCGTCGCCACCGGGCCAAACAGCTCCTCGCGGAAACCGGTCATCTCCGCGGTAACGTTTCCGAGCACCGTCGGCGCGTAGTAGTTGCCGGCGCCTTCGATTTTTTCCGCCCCCAGCAGCAGGGTCGCCCCCTCTTTTAGGGTCGCGCTCACCTGCTCGTGCAGCTCATCGCGCAGATCGAACCGCGCCATCGGCCCAATATAGTTCTGCTCATCGCGCGGGTCGCCCATTTTCAGCGCGGCAGCAGCGGCGACAAATTTCTGCGTAAAGGCCTCGGCGATGCCCGCTTCGACGATAAAACGCTTCGCCGCGGCGCAGACCTGACCGGTATTCTGGTAGCGACCTATCACCGCCGCTTTCACCGCCTCGTCAAGGTCGGCATCGTTAAGCACGATAAAGGGATCGGAGCCGCCCAGCTCCAGCACGCATTTTTTCAACGCCGCGCCGGCCTGTGCGCCAATGGCCTTCCCGGCGCGCACGCTGCCGGTGACGGTCACCGCGGCGATGCGCGGATCGTTAATCATTTGCGAAACACCATCGTTGGTGGCGTTCACCCAGCCAAAGACGCCATCCGGCACGCCCGCAGCGGCAAAAATTTCGCCGATCATCGCCGCGCTGCCCAGCACGTTTGGCGCATGCTTAAGCAGATAGCTGTTGCCCGCCAGCAGAATGGGCACCGCGCCGCGCAGCACCTGCCACACCGGGAAGTTCCACGGCATGACAGCGAGGATAGCCCCCATCGGGCGGTACTCAATCACCGCTTTATTGTCTTCAACCAGCGTCGCCTCGGTATTGAGCATCGCCGGGCCGTGTTCAGCATACCAGTCACAAAGATTGGCGGATTTAGCCACTTCGCCGCGCGCCTGGGCAATCGGTTTACCCATTTCGCGACTAATCATTTGCGCCAGCGCTTCGCCACGGGCGCGCATCGCGCTACCGACGTTACGCAGCGTCGCCGCGCGCTCCGCCACGCTGACGTTGCGCCACTGACGATACCCCTGTTCCGCAAGGGCAATGGCCGCATCGACCTGCTGTTCGCTGGCCCAGGGCACAGACGACAAAGTTTCACCGGTGGTCGGACTCACGGAAATCGCATGAGTAGCAGATAAATTCATCGTTTTTCTCTCTGTGTTGATTGCGAAGTGACCTTATTCTGGCTTACCCTTCCTTTCATTAAAAATGAATAATATTAAGCAACCCATTCACAAAAGAAGAACGCTATGGATCTGACCCAGCTTGAGATGTTCAACGCCGTCGCCAGCACCGGCAGCATTACCCAGGCCGCGCAGAAGGTGCATCGCGTGCCGTCAAACCTGACTACACGCATCCGCCAGCTGGAGGCGGATCTCGGCGTCGAACTGTTTATTCGCGAAAATCAGCGGCTGCGGTTGTCCCCCGCCGGGCACAGCTTTTTACGCTATAGCCAGCAGATCCTCGCCCTTGTTGATGAAGCGAGGATGGTGGTCGCCGGAGATGAACCTCAGGGGCTGTTCTCGCTCGGCTCGCTGGAGAGTACCGCCGCCGTGCGCATTTCCCCTACCCTGGCGCACTTTAATCAGCGCTATCCCAAGATTCATCTGGCCCTCTCCACCGGTCCTTCCGGTACCATGATCGACGGCGTACTTGAGGGAAATCTGAGCGCGGCGTTCGTTGACGGTCCGCTGGTGCACCCGGGGCTGGAAGGGTTACCGGTGTTCCCGGAAGAGATGATGATCGTCGCGCCCTTTGGCCACCCGCCCATTGCCCGCGCCAGCGAAGTGAACGGCGCCAGCGTCTACGCATTTCGCGCCAACTGCTCCTATCGCCGTCATTTTGAGAGCTGGTTCCACGCCGATCGCGCCACCCCGGGGCGGATCCATGAGATGGAGTCCTACCACGGGATGCTGGCCTGCGTCATTGCAGGCGCCGGACTGGCGCTGATGCCGCGCAGTATGCTGGAGAGTATGCCGGGCCATCAGCAGGTATCCGCCTGGCCGCTGGCCGAAGAGTGGCGCTGGCTGACGACCTGGCTGGTCTGGCGGCGCGGGGCGAAAACTCGCCAGCTCGAGGCGTTTATAGCGCTGCTGAACGAAGATCGACAAGCAGCAGCTTCTCCATAAAAATGCTTAACGGATCCGGCTGATACGGCGCAAAGGCGCTGCGGGTCTGGTAGCCATTGCGCGTGTATAACGCGACGGCGGCGTGCTGATGGATGCCCGTTTCCAGGCGTACGGTATGGCATTCGCGATTTATCGCCTCTTTCTCCAGCGCCGCCAGCAGTTTTTCCCCCAGCTGCTGGCCGCGATGGGCCGGGTGAATAAATACCCTTTTCATCTCGCCAACCCCCTCTTCGCCGAGCACGATGGCCCCACAGCCGACGGCCCGGTGCTGCGCATCGCGGATAATGAGCGCGATGACCGACGCCGCCGGTAGCGCGCTCAGGTCGATAAGATGATTGCTTTCCGCCGGGTAGAGCGTCTGCTGGTATGCGTCCAGCTCGGCAATTAAGGCGGTCAGATCCGGGTGATTTAGCGGGGTCGCGGCGATAGTGTACATAAAGAAGCTCCTTTTTTGAGCGTACTGTAGCGCGGGGCGTCCGCGGAGCCGCCATAGCATTAACTTATAGCTTCTGACCCGACTTGCGCTCCCCCCTTGAGAGGCAGTAATTTTGCGACATAACGTCTTTTATCAGGAAAATACGATGAATACCAAAGCGCGCAAGGTGATGATTATCGGGGCCGGAAACGTCGGCGCCTCAGCGGCCTACGCCCTGTTAAACCAGAATATTTGCGAGGAGCTGATCCTTGTCGATCTCAATAAACCACGCGCCGAAGCGCACGCTCAGGACCTGAGTGACGCTGCCGCCTACATGCCGGGCATGATGACGATTTCCACCCGGGAAGCCAGCGACTGCGCCGATGTCGATATCGCGGTCATCACCGTTTCCGGCGGCGCGCTCAAGCCGGGTCAAACCCGACTGGACGAACTGACCAACACGGCAAAAATCGTTAAAAGCATCGTCCCGCAGATGATGCGCGGCGGCTTCAACGGCATCTTTTTGGTTGCCACCAACCCCTGCGACATCATCACCTGGCAGGTGTGGCAGCTTTCGGGCCTGCCGCGCGGCCAGGTGCTGGGTACCGGCGTCTGGCTGGACACGACGCGCTTACGCCGGGTACTGGCCCAGGCGCTGGATATCGGCGCGCAAAGCATCGACGCCTTTATTCTTGGCGAGCATGGCGATACCCAGTTTCCGGTGTGGTCACACTCGGCGGTTTACGGCTCCGCCATCGCCGATGTTTACCACAAACATACCGGCCAGGCTCTCGACCGGGAGCTGATTGCCGAAAAAGTGCGCAAGCTGGGGTTTGAGATTTACGCCGGCAAAGGCTGCACGGAGTACGGCGTCGCCGGAACCATCGCCGAAATCTGCCGCAATATTTTCACCGGCAGCCATCGCGCGCTGGCGGTGTCGTGCATTCTTGACGGGGAATATGGCGTAACCGGCGCGGCGGCTGGCGTTCCCGCGGTGCTGACGCAAAGCGGCGTGCAGCAGATTATTGAGCTGCAGCTGGCCGATGATGAAGCGGAGAAATTCCGCCACTCTATCGAAGTGATTAAAGCCAATATCGCCCGTCTACCGTGATGGTCTATTTTCCCTGCGGGTTTCGCAGAAATAGCGCGCAGGATAAGTTTGCCGTGTAACCCACTCGGATTCGGGATCGGCGGGTCTGTTGCCGATCCCGTTTTATGATGAAGGGTGAGCTAGCGTAGCGTTATTACGCCATTTAAATAGGTCACCGCCTGGCCGCTCATCAATACGCGTTTTCCTTTCAGCTCGCAGCGCATATCGCCGCCGCGCGCGGAAACCTGACGCGCCAGCAGCTGAGTTTTACCCCGCTTTGCGCTCCAGTAGGGGATCAGCATAGTATGCGCCGAACCGGTTACCGGATCTTCCCACACCGCTTCACCGGGTGAGAAAAAGCGGCTAACGAAGTCATATTCCCCGCTGCCCGCGGCGGTCACGGTCACTTTATGTTCGCCAGGCGTCATCGCAGCAATATTCGGCCGCAGGGCTTCGACCTGCTCACGGGAGGCCAGTTCGATAAGCCATGCGCGCCCCTTGCGGGCATGCAGGTAGCGCTCAATCCCCAGCGCGGAGAGCATCTCCGCGGGCGGCTCGCGCTCTTCCGTTTCTCCCGCCGGGAAATCCAGGGTCAGCCAGTCGCCCTCGCGGCTCACGGTCAGCCGACCAGAAGCGGTCGCAAAGTGAATCAGCGCATCAGGATAATCCAGGTGATGAAATATCACGTGCGCGCTGGCAAGCGTGGCGTGGCCGCAGAGATTGACCTCATTGCGGGTGGTAAACCAGCGCAGCGCAAAACCATCGCTCTCAGGTACCACAAACGCGGTTTCCGACTGGTTGTGCTGCTGCGCCATTTTGAGCAGCAGCTCATCCGGCAGCCACTTTTTAAGCAGGCATACCGCAGCCGGGTTGCCGGAGAAAGGCTGGTCGCTGAACGCCGCCACCAGATAAAAAGGAATTTCCGTCACCGTCCCTCCTTAACGAAGCGTAATCGTGCCGATTAAGTAGGTGGTCGCCTGACCGCCGATCAGAACCCGGTCGCCCCGCCACTGGCAGCGCAGGTCGCCGCCGCGGGCCGACACCTGCCGCGCCTGCATATCCGTTTTGCCGAACTTCTCGCCCCAGTAGGGAATCAGCATACTGTGCGCCGAGCCGGTGACCGGGTCTTCCGCCACCGCCTCGCCCGGACAGAAGAAACGGCTGACAAAGTCATACTCTTCGTCCGGGGCGCTGATACAGATCATTTTGCCGAGGCGCTCAAGCAGCTGCATATCCGGACGCACCGCCTCCACCTGCTGGCGGTCGGCTAAAACCACCAGGTAATCACGCGCCACGCGGACTTCCACCGCGTCGCTCAGCCCCAGCCCGGCCAGCAGCTCCGCAGGCGGCTGCTCAACGGCGGTCGTCGCCCAGGCTGGGAAATCCAGCGTCAGCCAGTCGCCGCTGCGCGTGACGCGAAGCTCACCGACAAAGCGGGTACTAAATACGATTGTCGATGAGGGGTGGTCAAAATATTCAAAAATGACGTGCGAGGCCGCCAGGGTCGCGTGGCCGCAGAGGTTGATTTCGTACAGCGTGGTAAACCAACGCAGCTCATACCCCTCATCCGTACGCACAAAAAACGCGGTCTCCGACTGATTGTGCTGCTGCGCCATTTTCAACAGCGTTTCGTCCGGCAGCCATTCGGTCAGCGGGCAAACGGCCGCCGCGTTGCCGCCAAAGCTCCGATCGCTGAAGGCATCAACCAGATAAAAGCTAATTTCCTGCATTATTCTGTCCCTCTGTTTTTTTACTTATCGATAACATGACATAAACGTGAGAAATCCACACGTTTAATAGAAAAATTAATCCGTTAGTGCCGAAAATCTGGCTGAAGAGAAAATGAGATGTAGATCACAAAATGGTTGTATTTTCAGCAGCAATCGTTTTAAGATCGTCCCACTTCTTTCCTCTTTGTAACCAGCCCTGAACTTATGATGACAAATACGGTTTCACGCAAGGTCGCGTGGCTGCGCGTAGTCACGCTTGCGATTGCGGCATTTATCTTTAATACCACCGAATTTGCGCCCGTGGGCCTGCTGTCGGATATCGCCGACAGCTTTGGCATGGAAACGGCGCAGGTTGGGATTATGCTGACGATCTACGCCTGGGTTGTCGCCCTGATGTCGCTGCCCTTTATGCTGCTGACCAGCAAGATGGAGCGCCGTCGCCTGCTGGTTGGCCTGTTTATCCTGTTTATCGCCAGCCACGTGCTGTCGTTCCTGGCCTGGAACTTCAACGTGCTGGTGATCAGCCGTATCGGTATCGCCTTTGCCCACGCGGTGTTCTGGTCGATCACCTCGGCGCTGGCTATACGAATGGCGCCTGCGGGTAAACGCGCGCAGGCGCTGAGCCTGATTGCCACCGGTACCGCGCTGGCGATGGTCTTCGGTATCCCGATTGGCCGTATCGTCGGGCAATACTTTGGCTGGCGCACCACGTTCCTGGTCATCGGCCTCGGTGCGCTGGTTACCATGGTGTGCCTGATCAAGCTGCTGCCTAAGCTGCCGAGCGAGCACTCAGGGTCGCTGAAAAGCCTGCCGGTGCTGTTCCGTCGCCCTGCGCTGCTGAGCATCTATTTACTGACGGTGATTGTGGTGACCGCGCACTATACCGCCTACAGCTACATTGAACCGTTCGTTCAGACGGTCGCCGGCCTGAGCGGCAACTTCGCTACCGTGCTGCTGCTGACCCTGGGCGGCGCGGGCATCGTCGGCAGCATCCTCTTTGGTAAGCTCGGCAACCTGCATGCGTCCGGGTTAATTAACGCGGCGATTGGCCTGCTGCTGGCGTGCCTGCTGCTGCTGCTGCCCGCCTCGCACAACGCCAACCACCTGATGCTGCTGAGCGTCTTCTGGGGCGTGGCGATCATGATTATCGGTCTCGGTATGCAGGTCAAAGTGCTGGCGCTGGCGCCGGACGCGACCGACGTGGCGATGTCGTTATTTTCGGGGATCTTTAATATCGGCATCGGCGCGGGCGCGCTGGTGGGCAGCCAGGTCAGTACCCATCTGTCAATGGCGTCCATTGGCTATGTCGGGGCGATCCCTGCGGTCGTCGCGTTAGTGTGGGCGGTGATGATTTTCCGCCGCTGGCCGGTGTCGCTGGAAGATCAGCAGCCGCATCACTCCTGATCGTGCTGCTAAAAAAAACCTGCCGGTCGTGAGATCGGCAGGTTTTTTTACGTCTGGTATCAGGACGACGATGACCATCAGGCGTGATAAGTGGAAATAATCTCCAGCACGCCGTTAATAATAAACTGCACGCCCATACAGACCAGCAGGAAGCCCATCAGGCGGGAAATCGCCTCAATGCCGCCCTTCCCGACCAGACGCATGATTGCCCCGGAACTGCGGAGACAGCCCCACAGGATAATCCCGACCAGGGCAAAAATAATCGGCGGCGCGACCAGCACAACCCAGTCCGGGAAGCTCGCCCCGTGCTTTACCGTAGACGCTGAGCTGATAATCATCGCGATTGTCCCCGGCCCTGCGGTGCTTGGCATCGCCAGCGGAACGAAGGCGATATTCGCCGTCGGTTCATCCTCGAGCTCTTCCGATTTCAGCTTAGCTTCCATCGAATCATGGGCTTTTTGCTGGGGAAAGAGCATGCGGAAGCCGATAAAGGCGACGATCAGGCCGCCGGCAATACGCAGACCGGGAATCGAAATTCCGAAGGTGTTCATCACCACCTGGCCGGCATACCAGGCGACCATCAGGATGGCGAACACATAAACCGAGGCCATCAGCGACTGACGGTTACGCTCGGCGTTATTCATATTCCCGGCCAGGCCAAGGAACAGCGCCACGGTAGTCAGCGGGTTCGCCAGCGGTAGAATCACTACCAGTCCCAGGCCTATCGCTTTAAAAAGATCCATCATAGTGAATTAAGGTCCTGTCAATATTGGATTATCAAAAAAATGACGCGTGCTGAGTATATCGTCTGTTGCCAGATTGTACCCGTTCTCCTCAGGACGCATTCACCCTTCCTTCAAATCATAAGATAACAACGTGAAATAGAGTGACCTGCCTCACAACAATTCGTTTTAGCAAATCGTGGCATCGGGTAATTCATCAGGTTGACTTATATTTGCCTAGGCAATAATATCTCCCGCAACTAAGTCATTGCCTGGGCAACCATTGTGAAAAGTACAAGCGACCTGTTTAACGAAATGATCCCTCTTGGCCGCTTGATCCAGATGGTTAACCAGAAAAAAGATCGCCTGCTCAACGACTATCTCTCGCCGATGGATATTACTTCCACCCAGTTCCGGGTGCTCTGTTCCATTCGTTGCGAAGTGTGTATTACCCCCGTTGAGCTGAAAACCGTGCTTTCGGTCGACCCAGGCGCAATGACGCGCATGCTCGACCGCCTGGTCTGTAAAGGCTGGATTGAACGGTTACCCAACCCGACTGACAAGCGTGGCGTGCTGGTACAGTTAACGCCAGACGGCGCAGCCCTTTGTGAGCAATGTCATCAGGTTGTGGGTCAGAAATTGCACCAGGAACTAACAAAAAATCTGTCGACGGATGAAGTGGCCACTCTTGAGTGTTTACTCAAAAAAGTTCTGTCGTAATAAGAAGAGGTAAGATGATGTCCAGACGCAATAACGACGCCATCACTATCCATAGTATTTTGTCGTGGATCGAGGATAACCTGGAATCGCCCCTGTCGCTGGAGAAGGTTTCAGAGCGCTCAGGTTACTCCAAGTGGCACCTGCAAAGAATGTTCAAGAAAGAGACCGGTCACTCGCTGGGACAGTATATCCGCAGCCGTAAGCTGACCGAGATCGCGCAGAAGCTGAAGCAGAGCAACGAGCCTATCTTATACCTGGCCGAACGCTATGGCTTTGAATCGCAGCAAACGCTGACGCGAACTTTTAAGAACTATTTCGATGTTCCGCCGCACCAGTATCGTATTACCAACGTGCCGGGCGAGTCGCGCTACCTGCTCCCATTAAATAACTGTTGTTAACCGCCTGCAAAAAGACGTATTGAGGAAATCATGAAACTATTCGCTTCCGCCGCCATCGTGCTATTGGCGCTGGTCTCGAGCCAAAGTTATGCGGAGCAAACCAGCACCCCGGTTCGCCACAACAACCGGGATGCGATGATTATTCCTTCCGAACATAATGATTCGCCTTTTGATTTCAATCACATGGCCTCTGGCAGTGATAAATCAGATGAACTGGGCGTGCCCTATTACAACCAGCAAAGCCTGTAAAATCCCTTTAGCCCCGTGACCGGGGCTTTTTTTACCCCCGCGCCATGCCCGGACGCACGATCCGCAGGCCAAATACGTTGATATACAGCCCGGCCATAATCAGTACCGCGCCCAGCAGCTGCAGGCTATTCAGCGTCTCGCCGAGCAATAAGGCCGCGCTGGCCATCCCGACCACCGGCACCAGCAGCGACAGCGGCGCCACGCGCCAGGTTTCATAGCGGCCGAGCAGCGCCCCCCAAATACCATAGCCGACGATAGTGGCAATAAACGCCAGATAGAGCAGCGACAGGATCGTCAGCAGGTCGATATGCAGCAGGCTTTCCGCCATGACCTGCGGGCCGTCGAGGATCCACGACGCCAGCATAAACGGCAGCACCGGGATCAGCGCGCTCCATACCACCAAAGACATAATCGGCGGCCGGCTCGCATGCGACATAATTTTCTTGTTGAAGATATTGCCGCAGGCCCAGCTCAACGCCGCGGCCAGCGTCAGCATAAAGCCCACCAGCGGGACATGCTGGCCGCCGAGGCTGGCTTCGACCAGCACCAGTACGCCGAAAATCGCCAGCGCAATCCCCGCCAGCTGTTTCCCCTGCAAACGTTCGCCGAAAATAAACGCCCCGAGAATGATGGTGAAAAAGGCCTGCGCCTGCAGCACCAGCGATGCCAGTCCGGCAGGCATGCCGAGGCTAATCGCGCAGAACAAAAACGCAAACTGACCGAAGCTAATCGTCAGGCCGTAGCCCAGCAGCAGGCTCAGCGGAATTTTTGGCCGCGCGACGAAGAGCAGCGCCGGGAAAGCCACCAGCAAAAAGCGCAGTCCGGCAAGCATCAGCGGCGGCATATTATGCAGCCCCACCTTGATCACCACGAAATTCAGCCCCCATACCACCACCACCAGCAATGCCAGCAGCCCGTCTTTACGCGTCATACCCGCCTCGGTTGTTATTGGAATTTTTGCGAACAAAATCAAACTACCGAATAATTCGTCCGCCGCATAGATCATTATTTTCGGTAGGGCGCTGGCGTGCTTTTCATCCCCCCCGGGAACTATACAAGCCCCGGTTAGCGTGCTATTTGTGATCGTGACAACAAAAATAACATCACATCAGGCAAGGAAAAAATGATACCGACTCTCAGGCGCTCAACCGCAGCGCTGCTGGCTTCGTCGTTGCTGTTAACCATTGGCCGCGGCGCAACGTTACCTTTTATGACGATCTACCTCACCCGCCAGTACCAGCTGGAGGTGGATAAAATCGGCTACGCGCTGTCGAGCGCGCTGATCGTCGGGGTGCTGTTCAGCATGGGTTTTGGCATTCTCGCCGATAAGTTCGACAAAAAGCGCTATATGACGCTCGCCGTGCTGGCGTTTATTGGCGGCTTTATCGCTATTCCTCTGGTCAATAGCGTCGCGCTGGTGGTGTTTTTCTTCGCGCTGATTAACTGCGCTTACTCCGTCTTCTCTACCGTGCTGAAAGCGTGGTTTGCCGACGTGCTGTCGCCGGAAAAGAAGGCGCAGATTTTTTCCCTTAACTACACCTTTCTCAATATTGGCTGGACCGTTGGACCGCCTATCGGCACTCTGCTGGTCATGCACAGTATTAACCTGCCGTTCTGGCTGGCGGCCGGCTGCGCCGCCCTTCCGCTGGTATTTATTCAGCTGTTTGTGCAGCGCACCAGCGCCGCGATTGCTCAGGATAACGCGGTCCAGTGGTCGCCGTCGGTGCTGCTGCGCGATCGCGCTCTGCTGTGGTTTACCCTTTCCGGCCTGCTGGCCTCCTTTGTCGGCGGCTCTTTCGCTTCCTGCATATCCCAGTATGTGCTGGTGGTAGCGGACAGCGATTTTGCCGAAAAAGTGGTTGCGGTGGTACTGCCGGTTAACGCGGCCGTGGTGGTGGCGCTGCAGTATGCGGTTGGTCGTCGCCTTACCGCCCGCAATATTCGCCCGCTGATGACCTTTGGGACGGTCTGTTTTGTGCTCGGGCTGGGCGGTTTTGTTATTTCCGATAACAGCCTGCTGCTGTGGGGCATCTCCGCCGCCATTTTTACGCTCGGAGAGGTTATCTACGCGCCGGGGGAATATATGCTGATCGATAACATTGCGCCGCCGGGCATGAAAGCCAGCTACTTTTCCGCCCAGTCGCTGGGCTGGCTGGGGGCGGCGTTTAACCCGATGTTGACCGGGACGATTCTGACCCATCTGCCGCACTGGTCGCTGTTTGTGATATTGATGCTGGCGATTATCGCCGCATGGCTGATGATTTTCCGCGGCATGAACGTTCGTCCGTGGAACGGTAGCGCGGTCGCCCGCGCCTGATGCCAGGCGCCGTGCGGCTGTCAGGTTGCTGTCGCGTCCCTGTCGGGTTTCGATCGTGGTGCCCGACAGCCCGCTCGATGATACTCCATCTCAGGTTTTCACCCGGAGATAGAAACAATGAATAGTAGTCATCAGGTTAAACAATTACGTTTGCAGCGCGCCTGGTCGCAGGAGCAGCTTGCCGAACTGGCCGGCGTCAGCGTGCGCACCATTCAGCGCATCGAGAACGGCGACCGTCCCGGCCTCGAGACGCTCAGCGCGCTTGCGGCGGTATTTGAAGTTAACGTCGCCGAGATTAGCGGCGAATCGCCGGCGGGCCACGAAGCGTCGCTGGATTTACGTATTGAGGAAGCCAAAGCGCGCGTCGAACGCGAGAGCCGTTTTTACCGTTCATTGACGGTGGCCGTCGTCGTTTGCGTTCTGCTGGCGCTGCTGAACTGGCTGAGCGGCGCAGAGAGCTACTGGTCCGCATGGGTGGCGATCGTCTGGGGAGCGCTGCTGGTGGTTAAAGGGTTGCGTCTGTTTGTTTTTGGCGAATGGATTAATCGCTGGCGTCAGGCGCGCCTGCAGCGGCTGCTGCACAAATAGCCCTCTGCGCGCTTTTCCCGGGGGCGGCGCTGTCGTGCCTTGCCCGGGCTACGGGTCCATCGCCGTCTGCGAGCGGTAGCCCGGACAGATGCGCAGCATCGCCTCCGGGATACCATATCTAGTGCGGACTATGGCGATCTCCCCGGGGGCGGCGCAAAGCGCCTTGCCCGGGCTACGGGTCCATCGCCGTCTGCGAGCGGTAGCCCGGACAGATG